>CAWVXN010000095.1:0-8807 GCA_963933695.1 uncultured Myxococcales bacterium
GGATTTCCCCACTCTGGACCGGGTGGTGGGGGAACGTCTTTCGCCCCAACTATTGGGTCTCTTTGTCGGGATTCCGCGCACCCAGGCGGCCGCTACCGAGCAGGTGCCCGATCTCGATCAGATCGTGCTCTTCAAAGGCAATCTCGAAAAGATCTGCCGAGACCGCGAGGAGTTGATCGATCAGATCCAAGTCACGGTTCGGCACGAGATCGGCCACTATCTGGGCCTTGACGAAAACGATCTCGAGCGGCTGGGCCTGGCCTGAAAGCGCTTGCCACTTATGCGCCCGCGCCGAGCGCCCGGCTCTTATGCCTTAGGTCCCATTGCCTCCGCACCCATTGCCTCCACACCCATGCCCCCGTCCCCATGTCTCCGCTTCGGCAGTGCCGGTTCGGTGAAAGTCCGGTTCCGGCGTATCGGGGCTAGGCTGTCGGGGTGAGCGAAACCCCCCTGACTTTCTCGGGCAACCCCGCCATCTTGATCGAGCGCCTAACCGCCGTGGTGGGTGAGGATAACTGCCTCTCCCGGCCCGAGGAACTCTTCACTTACGGCTGCGACGGCCTGACCCTGGATGCGCATCGTCCCAGCGTCGTGGTTCTGCCGAAGAGCAGCCAAGAGGTCGCCGCCGCGGTGGCGATCTGTCGGGAACTGGGCTGCCCCTTCGTGCCCCGGGGCGCGGGGACCGGGCTTTCCGGGGGGGCGACGCCGCTTTTTGGGGCCGTGGTGATTTGCTGCTCGCGCATGGGGGAGATCCTCGAGATCGATGCCGAAAACCGGATTGCCGTGGTGCAACCCGGGGTCGTCAACGCCCATCTCTCCCGAGCCGTGGCGGACCTCGGTTTGTTCTACGCCCCGGATCCCTCCAGCCAGCAGGCGTGCACGATCGGCGGCAACGTGGCCGAAAATTCCGGCGGACCCCACACGCTCAAGTATGGAACGACCACGAATCATGTTCTGGCGGTGGAGATGGTTCTTCCCGATGCCTCCACGGTTCGGCTCGGATCGCCCACGGGATTTTCCCCGGGCTACGACTTGGTGGGCGCCGTGGTAGGGAGCGAAGGAACCCTGGGTATCGTGACGGAGATCACGGTTCGATTGATGGCCATCCCCGAAGCGGTGGAGACGATCCTGGCGATCTTTGACGATGTCCCCTCGGCCTGCCGTCTTGTCGGGGGAATCATTCGGAGCGGTATGGTTCCCGCGGCCCTTGAGGTTGTCGACCAACGTACGATCCGTGCCGTGGAGGCGAGCGTCTACGCCGCGGGGCTACCCACCGAGGCTGGGGCCGTTCTGATCATCGAACTCGATGGCGCGGCCTGCGAGATGGAAGGTCAACTGGCCCGGATCCGCGCGCTTGCCCGGGACGAGGGTGTGCGCGATCTCCGGATCGCGGCGAATGCTGAGGAGCGAACTCTTTTCTGGCGCGCACGCAAGGGAGCCTTCGGCGCCATGGGGCGTCTGGCGCCGGATCTCTACGTGCACGACGCAGTGGTTCCCCGGGCCAGCCTGCCCGAGGTGCTCGAGGAAATCTGCGCCATCGGGGATCGCTATTCGCTGAAGCTCTCCAACGTCTTTCATGCGGGGGACGGAAACCTGCACCCCAATATTTCATTTGATCGCCGGGATCCCGACGAACTGGCTCGGGTGCTCGCGGCGGGCCGAGAGATGCTCGAACTCTGTGTCCGCGTCGGTGGCGTGCTGACCGGAGAGCACGGCGTGGGGACCGAGAAGCGCGACTATATGGGCATGCTCTTTACCCCGGATGACCTCGATGCCATGCGGCGATTGCGCGACGCCTTCAATCCCGATGGCCTGTGCAATCCCGGCAAGCTGATTCCCACGACCCGGGCCTGCATGGAATCGAATCCGAAGGCCCGGGGTTACGACGAGGTTCCCCTGGAATGAGCGAAGAAATGGCCCCGGGAACAATCGATGGCCTGCGAGCCGTGGTGGCCGATGGTGTCCGATTGCTGGACCCGCCCGAGAGAACGGGCGGAAGTCGATTGCTGGCCCGGGTGGAGCCTTCGAGCGGCGAAGAATTGGCCGAGTGTCTCGGCGTTTTTGCCCGCTGCCGGGAACCCGTGCTCGTGACCGGGGCGGAAACGCAGTTGGATCTTGGCAATCCGGCCCGGGGCGTCTCCGTCGTGCTTTCGTGCCGCAGATTGAGGGGGATCGTGGAGCTCGATGCCGCCGATGGGGTCGTGCAAGTCTCTGCCGGGACGCCCTTGGCCGAGCTCGACCGCGAGGTCGAGGCTCAGGGTTGGCTGCTTCCCCTGGATCCCCCCAACCGCGGGGGCACCGTGGGGGGCGCGTTGGCGACTGCCATCTGCGGTCCGCGCCAGCGCGGGTTCGGACCGGTTCGGGATGCAGTCCTGGGAATGGACACCGTGATGGCTTCGGGTGCGCGCACGCGATGCGGAGCCCGGGTGGTGAAGAATGTCACGGGTTATGACCTGGCGAAGCTCTATGTGGGCTCCCTGGGAACCTTGGTCGTAATGGAGAAGGTGTGGCTGCGCCTCAAACCGATTCCCGCATCGATCCGGGTGCTGGAGGTCGATCCACTGGACGCTCAGCAAGCGTTCGGATTGGCGGTCGCCGCCGGGCGCAGGAGTTCTGCCCGGGCGGTGGCGCTGGTGGGACCCGAACCGGGGACGGAGAAAAAGAACTCCGATCGCTGGCGGCTTGTGGCCGAGTTTGCCGGTGAGGCCGCTGCCACCGACGCGGATGCGAACTGGCTCGCCGCCGGCCGGCCGGCGAAGGCGGGCAGCGAGGCGAGTATCGAGGCGGTTCGTGTACTTCAGGGTGAGCGTAGGCCGATGGGTCTGAAGGTGCGGATGCATCTTTTGCCGGGGGCATTGGCGGCGGCTTGCGTTGACTTGCAAGCCTACGGCGCTCGGGTCCTTGCCTATCCCGAACCAGGCGTTGTTCATGCGAGCTTCGAGCCCAAGGGCGAGTCCACACCCGATTGGTTGCCCGGAGTCCTCGGGAGGCTTGAGGAAATTAGCGTGGCGGCGGGCGGCCAGTGGGTGGTCGAAGCCCTGCCCGAGGAGGCCCGAGCCGATTGGGATGTATTCGCGGGGGCGTCGGGGTTGGCGCTGATGCGTTCCATAAAAGAGCGGTTCGACCCGGATGCGATCCTGAATCCCGGTCGCTTCGCAGGGCGGATTTGAGATGAGCGAAACCTCGCCCCTATTTCATCTGGATCCGAGCCTTCTCGACAACAGCCTCGACTGCGTGCATTGCGGGCTCTGTCTGAGTGCTTGTCCCACGTACCGGATCACCGGGCGCGAAAACAGTTCTCCCCGGGGTCGCATCTACCTGATCCGGGGCGCCGCCGAAGGCAAAATCGAATTGGGGGGTGTGGTCGCCGAGGAACTCGGCTTGTGCCTGGGCTGCCGAGCCTGTGAGAGCGAATGCCCTTCGGGAGTTGAGTACGGAGCCATGCTGGAAAAGGGCCGGGCGGCGATTGCCGATGCCGGTCTACGAAAGGGTTGGGCCTATCGTCTCGAGGGCTTTGCCCTGCGCCGGATTCTGGCTTTCCCCCGACGGCTGCACGCGGCGTTTTCCCTGCTCGGGCTTGCCCAGCGACTGGGCATGGACCGCGTCGCAGGCATGCTTCTTCCCTTTGTCGCTTATGCGCGCGGGCTTTTGCCGCGGGTTCCTCGGGCGGCGGCTCGTCGCAGGCTGCCCGCCTTTACGCCGGCTCAGGGCGAGCGCCGAGGTCGAGTGGCTCTGCTCGAGGGCTGCGTGATGGCCGAACTCTTCGGCGACGTGAATCGCGCTACGGTGCGAGTGCTCTCGCGCAACGGCTACGACGTCGTGGTGCCCGAGGGTCAGGGGTGCTGCGGTGCCCTGCATGCCCACGCCGGCGATATCGCTACATCCCGCCGGCTGGCCACGAAGAACGTCGAAGCCTTCGCGCTGCCGGGGGGTGAGCTCGTGGACGCGGTGGTGAGCAACTCGGCCGGCTGCGGCGCTGCGCTACGGGAGACCGATCAGTGGTTGCCCGGCCGCGGGGAGAAATTGGCGAGGCAAGCGCGGGATGTCTGCGAATGGCTCGACGAAGTGGGTTTGCGCGCGCCTTCAGGATCCCTGGCGGCTCGGGTCTGCTACGACGATCCCTGTCATCTCGTTCACGCCCAGGGAATTGCGTCCGCGCCCCGGCGTCTCTTGAGCGCGATCCCCGGCCTGGAACTGGTGGCTCACGCCGACGCTGAGAGCTGTTGTGGCGCAGCGGGTACGTACAATCTCCTGCAACGAGAAATGTCCCAGCAGGTTCTGGAGCCCAAGCTGGACGCACTGGCCGCGGCGGACCCCGATTGGATCGCCACTGGAAATCCCGGTTGCATGCTGCAAATCGAGGCCGGCGTTCGGGCCCGGGGTATGGCTGCCCGGGTAGTGCATCCCGTCGAGTTACTCGATCGCGCTTATGCGGGGGACGCACCCGCCGAAGGCTAAAATTTTAGCGCTGAGAACCACGGGCCCATCGATACGGACTCACGACACACGCCCATCAATACACGCCCATCAGCACACGCTCATCAATACACGCCCATCAATACACGCCCATCGACACACCCTCATCGACACACGCCCATCAACACACCCTCATCGACAGGTGCTCACTGCAGGTTATCGGCGCCCCTCTAGGCTTTAGCGATAGAGAAAGATGTCCGGGGTTTCCTTGGGCGGGCGCCAGCGCGGGAAAGCGCCAAGATTGAAATCGCTAAAACTGCCCTGGAAGACCAAGTCGAAGGGCAAAATCGACTCGCGTCCTCGCACCAGTCCGTAGCGCTCGCGCATGCTTTGGTAGACATATGTGCTCTGGGCCGTGGGGCGCTTGTCCGGGCGACCCACCAGCCCGAGCAACGCGCGCTCGAGGAACTGATCGCGATCGGCATCGGGGGCCAGGGTGTCGTCGGGATCGATGAGCTGATTGCGACGGGTGGTCTCGTCGAGCATCGCCGCGAACTGTGCCATCCGCTGGGAAGAGATGTTTTGGTAGAGCGTGAGTGGCGGTGCCTTTTCGTCGCCCTCTTGGTCCACCATGTCGAAGCGCAGGCTCAGGCCGCCCAGCAAGGTCACACCGGCTGGATGAAGTTCGCCATCGACGATCTCTCCATTGATAAGAATGGGATTGATCCCGAGCCCTCCGGGTCCGGCGACACGTGGATTTTCCACTAGGAAATCCCGGGTGACGGTGATCTTCTGGGGAGAGGCGGTTTCGAGTTCGCTTCGTACCCGGTAGCCGGCGAGCTTCCCCCCGTCGTTGTCCGGATATTCGATGGAGGTGTAGCGGAGCGCCTGGATTCGCCGGTCGGGGCGCCGAATTCCCTCGGCACTACCGAGTTGTTGGGCTGCTGCTGCCTCGGCGAGTTCCGCGCGTTTCGCGTTTTCCATGGGCGGGAGAAAGTCGGCGATTCGTAACGCGCCCACGAAGTTGCCCCTGCCCTCCTCGTAAGTCAAAAGCCATGTCATGAGTTCCTCGGCGTGCTGACCATCGGGTTGAAGGCCGAGATAGCGGTAAGCGAGAATCGCGCTGGGCTGCTGGAAGTCAGGGGATTTCTGCCAGCGCCCGAAAATCATTCGTAGAGGAGAAGTCGCCAGGGCAGCGGCGATTCCCGGCGACTCCAAGGCTACAGCGAGCGGCCGGGGAAGGTTCGGATAGCGAATTTTCGTCGCGTAGTTGCCCAGCAGTCGCCAGCGAATTTCTTCGTTGCGTCTGGCTGTCCGCATCTCCCGGTAGGCGCGATATGGGTTTTGCCATGGGTCTTGAAGCAAGTGGATGGCGTGTCTCACCATGAAGTTTTTCGCCGGGTCTTGCCGAGCGAGGGCGGCCAGGGTCTTCCAACTGGCCTCCGCTTCGCCGCCTTCGTACTGGGCCAGGGCAAAGATGTAGGCCGCCTCTCCGCCCAGGCCTCCGCTGTCACGCGACTGCAATTCCAGGGCATCGATGAGACCGGGTGCCAGGGGCTTGGCCCCGGACGACGTGGTTAGCAGGGCGCTGGCGAGGGTGCGGCTTTCCGGGCCGTATTGGCGTCCCGGTGCCAGGGGGGCAGCCTCCAGTGATTGTTGGAAGAGCCGCCAATGCTCCGCGGCAATCGCCTTGGAGTGCGCGAGGATCTCGTCGGCCTCGGGGCTGGGTCCCCAGAAGAGCGCACGCCGGGCTTCGAGCCCGGCCGCGCGGTATTGCCCGGCCTTTGCGGCCTGCCGGGCAGCACGGAGCCGACGGGCACGCATCGTTTCGGCCAGCTTCTTATCTCCACCGGCTACCTGGCCGCGGACATACTCGGAATTGGCTGCGGCGGGATTGCGGGCCAGGTATTTCTTGCGCAGAGCGAGGGCCTGGCGATCGGTGGCCGGCAGCGCTTCGTCGTTGGAAAAGCTGGCAAGGTAGTGGGCGACGCTTGTGGAGATTTGAAGGGGTGCGAGTATGAAGCCGTTGAAAAGCGCTTGGCCCAGAGGCCGAGAAACGGCGTTGAAGGTGCGGGCCCAATAGCTTTCCCATGTGTCGCGCCTTCGGCGCCAGGCCAGGGCGAGCAGGTCGTCGTTGACCGATTGGGTGAGGCGAGCATCCAGGGCTGGGTCGGTTCCCCAGCCTCGGGTCAGTTCCCGGCTGGCGTTGCGGTAGGCCTCGGGGCTTTTCAGGGTGGAGTGGACCAGATTAGCCGCCAAGGGATCGAGGTCCTCGCCCTTGTGCGCATCGGAAATGGTGCCCAACTTGGCCACGGCTTCCTTCAGGGCGGGCCGGTCATCAGCCAGGGCCGCCGCGGCGGCGCGGGCGGCCACCCGGTCCGAGGGCTCGGGAAGCCAGGGAGCCGGTGCTCTGACGGGGATCAGGAGTGCACCGCCCGGTGGTGGCGGCCGACTGGCGCAGCCTCCCCCAGTCAATGCCAAGGCTAGGGCTAATGGAAGGGCCAATGTAAGGGCAACGGCCGGGCGGATCCCCCTTGGCGAGGCTCGGGGCCCTTGGCGCTTTTTATTGGCTGAAGCGATCACCATCCACCCGGAGTGTAAACGCCAAAAGGGCTTCGAGCCGACGGGCGGCTTCGAGCTTTTCAGGCGTGCCGTCATGAGAGGCGACGGATTCGTAGAGTTGCGCGGCGGGATCGATTAGATCCTGGAATTCGGCGGGGTCGAATTCGAGGCTTTCGGGGGGGCTCGCATCGACGTACTCCCGGGCCATTGCGTCGTAGAGGTTCGCCAGGGAGATCATGTGAACCAGGCGGTTTTTACTGGCCGCGTGACGCGAAACCACCCGTTGAAGCTCGGCGACCGCCATGAGAGGGCCATCGGGGATAATGTGGCGGCGGTTGACGAAGTAGGCGGCGCGCACTTCATCGGCGCGTTCGATCTCTTCGGCAATGACCGCCTGCATGTAGTTGCCCTCGAGTGCATCGTAGAGGAAAGACAACAGGGCCACGCGCTCCGCGAGTTCAGCGACCACCACCTGGGGGTCTTTGCGCTCCCGGTTCGGGGAGACGGGGGGTGAGTCCAGGGGGTTTTCCAGGTGAGGACCGACGGTTAAGGCGGCGGTGATTTGCTCGCACACCGAGGCGCTGGCCTCGGCGGGTGCGCGCAATTCACCCTCGGGCTGTGCGGCTCGCAAGTAGTGGAGGGTGGCCAGGTCGTAGGCCCGCAAGCGCTCAAGGGCCCGGGCCTTGGCAAAATCCATCACCGGATCCATGTAGCCGCTGCGCAGGGGGTCGGCCTGGATTCGTTCGATGTTTTCCAGTCGGAGCAGGCTTGAGCGGTAGACGTTACGCCCGGTGAAGTCGGTGGCGGGCGGAAATCGGTATGTGTCGTCGGGCACATGGCGGCGCAAGACCGCGACGACTTCGATGATGCTCTCGGTAGGCCCGTAAGTGGCTTCGAGCTTCTTGGTCTTGAAACTCGTGCACGAGGTGCTGACGAGGAGCAGGGCGCAGAGTCCGAGGCGGAGGCCAACCGCGCCTCGGGTCCAAGTCATCTTTCAGCGCGCCGCTTTTCGCGGTTTTCGGGTGGCCCGGCGATCTTTTCCGGTTCGAGCGGGCTTTCGCTTGGGGGCGATCAGGTTCAACATCTTTTCCGTGGCGATCACTGCCGCGGCCATCTGATCCGAGTCGACGCCGAGGGTTGTAAAAGTCTCGCCCGGGCCGCGTTCGCTCTTGGGCACGGTTCGTTGCCAGGTCACTTGGGTTTCCACTAGGGCGCCGGTCCGTCCACCGGGCGGAATGCGAACCTTGAAGTCCGCGAGCTTGGGGATGTCGAGTTCAAAAGCGCGCGCGGCCTTCTTGAGCGCGTTCATGAAAGCGTCGTAGCCACCATCGCCCGAAGCCTCGGCCTTTTCCACGTTACCCTCGTACGCGAGGGTAACTTCGGCCACGGGCGTCTCGCCCTCGGCGACGACCACTCGGTAGTGTTGGACGCGCAGCATCTGTTCATCGGGAGACTTGAGCACGTCGGCAATGATGTAGGGCAGGTCCTCCGGGGAGACGACGTGCTTCTTGTCTCCGAGTTCGATGATTCGTTTCAGCACGAGTTCGCGGTGGGCGGTGGGAAGCTCGATACCGAGTCGCTGAAGATTATGATCCAGGGACGCCTTGCCCGAGAGTTTGCCCAGGGCATAACGTCGGGCTCGCCCAAAGCGGCCGTGTTCGAGGCGGCTGTGGTAGAGGTCGCCCTTGGCATCGCCGTCGGCGTGGATCCCGGCGGTTTGCGTGAAAACATCACGGCCCGTGATCGGCGTATTGGCGGCGATCTCCTTGCCGCTGAAGCTTTCTACCATGCGGGAGAGGGCGGTCAGTCGGCTTTCGTTGATATCCGTG
>CAWVXN010000096.1:0-8804 GCA_963933695.1 uncultured Myxococcales bacterium
GCATCGGGGAGCAGGGTGTGAAGGACTTCGGCGTCCAGGGTGACCCGAAGCCCCAGGGGCTCGATTCCGGCAAGGGTGCCCGCATCGACGCCTGCTTTTTCGGGGGTGTGGGCAATCACGCCGACCAGATCCAGGGCGGGGTTGCGGGCTACACCTCGGATTGCGGCGAGCCCTACGTTTCCCGGGCCCCAAACGACCACTCGTTGAGTCATGAATTCCTTCAGGAAGCCTGGGTCAGGCTGTCTCTTTCGGGCACCACCGTATTTCGGGAACGCCTGGGACGCTTGGTCAGCTTGACCAGATCGTCCAGGATCACGTAGGCCGAGGGCACAAGAAAGAGCGTCACCACGGACGCGAACAGCACCCCATAGCCCAGGGCAATCGCCATGGGGACCAGCGGTCGTGCGGGCACCGATGGCTCGAACATCAATGGGACCAGGCCCAAAAATGTGGTGAGCGAGGTGAGAACGATGGGTCGGAAGCGGGTGGTCCCCGCATCGATCACCGCATCGAGAAGGCCCTTGCCTTCGTTGCGTCGGCTATTGATCGAATGGACGAGAACCAGGGAGCCGTTCACGACTACGCCCGACAGGGCAACGATCCCTAGCACCGAGAAGAAAACGATGTCCCAGCCCATGATGAGGTGTCCGAGGATGGCGCCCACCGCGCCAAATGGAATCACGCTCATGATGATGAGGGGCTGAAGGTAGGATTTCAACGGGATCGCCAGCAGGCAGTAAATCAGAAGAAGCGCCAGGGCAAAGCCATTAATCAAGCCTGCTCCAGCTTTCTGCTGTTCGCGTTGCTCGCCGCCGAATTCGAACTCGACTTGGGGGTAGGGGAGGAGGAGTCCGGGAATGTCTTTCGCGAGGTCGGCGAGCACGCGCTCGGGGGTCGAAACGGATCGGTCGAGTTCTCCGGTGACATCGACTACCCGCCGACGGTCCGAGCGCCGAATACTCGCGAAGCCCCGGCCTAGTCGCGCGTCGGCGATCGCCGCGAAAGGGACCTCGGCGCCGTCGGGGGTTCGAATACGCATCTCCTCGAGGGCGCCCAGGGATCGCCTTTCGGTCGCCGGGTAGCGAACCATCACCCGGACGTCGTCCTTCCCTCTCTGGATGCGCTGGGCCTCTTCGCCGTAGAACGCCTGGCGCACCTGACGGGCGAGATCCAACTGGTTAAGGCCCAGGGGCCGTGCCTCCGGGCGCAAGGCCAGGCTGACCTCCTGCTTTCCCGCCCGGAAGGAGTCGGAGATATCGCTCATGCCGCGGTATTCGGCGAGTCGTTGGCGGACTGCGGCGGCGGCCTGAGTGAGTGGTTCAATGTCCGCCCCGGCGAGTTCAATTTGAATTCCCTCACCCGCCGAAAATGCGTCGCTGATATAGGACAGGTCGATGGCGTCGGGGATAGGTCCTACGAGCTCGCGCAGGCGGTTTGCGATTGTACTGGCGTCAATGGTTCGCGCCGTGGCGGGAACAAGCTGGAGGGACACTTCTGCCAGATGAGCACCGCCGGTCTTGATTGACATGTCCGGCGGCCCATCTCGAGCAAATTGCTTTCCAACCGACGAAATGGTGTAGAGGATGATTTCCTTTCCGCCGAACTCTTCCCGGAGTTCTTCGCCGAGTTCCTCGGCGGCCCGAAGGATCAGTTGGACCGCTTCCTGGGTCGTTTCCAGGGGCACGCCCTGGGCCATTGTGAGCGAGGCATAGACCACGTCGCCCTCCACCGAGGGGAAAAACTGGTAACGCATATGACCGGCGGACAGCAGGGCGACGGTCAGAACCACGATGCCCAGGGCGACGCTGGCCGTGGTGTATCGCCATTCGATGCTGCGTCGCAGGGCGTTGCCATAGCCAAACTTTGAAAAGCGTTCGAATCCGGATGAGAGTCCTTGCTGAAACGATACCCACCGGAGGACCATCGGATTGGAAACGCCTCGCTTGGCGCGCGTGCGTCGATGTGCCAGATGCCCGGGCAGGATCAACTGGGATTCGATCAGGGAAAAGAACAGACAAATGATGGCGGTGACCCCGATTACGGCGAAGAAACGGCCCATGTGCCCAGGAAGAATCACCAGGGGGATGAAAGCGGCTACCGAGGTCAGGACGCCGAACGTGACCGGGATGTAGACATCAAGGGTTCCGTTCAGGGCGGCGTCAAGCTGATTCTCGCCGCTTGTCTCCCGGCGATGAACGCTCTCCCCGATCACTATGGCATCGTCGACGAGGATTCCGAGCACAAGAATGAAGGCCATGACGGTCAGTGTGCTGATGGAGATCGAAAACGCCGGGAAGAGCATCAAGGCGCCCAAGAACGAAATTGGGACGCCCGCGGTAACCCACATGGCCAGGCGAAATCGGAGAAAGAGAGCGAGCACTCCGGCGACCAGCAGCAGTCCACTCCGTGCATTGACGAGAAGCGCATCGAGACGAACGACCAGATCGGCAGACTGGTCGTTCAGAATCGTCATCTGAATGCCTTCGGGAAGTTGGGGTTCGGTTTTGGCGAACCAGCCGCGGACCTGCTCGGCGATTTCGAGTGTGTCCTCGTCCCCGATGCGCTCCACGTTGAGGAAGACTGCGGGCAGGTCATCGAGATAGGCCCGCAGGTCGATGTCCTCAAATCCATCCACGATCGTGGCGATCTCACCGAGCCGGACATTGGTCCCGTCAGGGTGGGCGATCACCACGATTTCCTCGAACTCCTGGCCTCGGTAGGCCTGTCCCACGCTCCGGAGAAGAATTTCTCCTGCCTGGGTTTTGACCGAGCCTCCCGGGAGGTCGAGAGAAGAGCTTCGGATCGCGTTGGCGACATTTTGAAGGGTCAGTCCGTGGCGCCGAAGGATTTCTTCGGAAACCTCCACGGAGATTTCAAAGGGACGCGTGTAGTCGAGTGTCACCTGGGAGACGCCAGGAAGCAGAACGAGTTCATCCCGAGATCGCTGTCCCAGGCGGGTGAGGGTCATCTCGTCCGTATCTCCGGAGAGGGCAACCATCAGGACGGGTTGGCGGATGATGAGTTTCGAGATCGTCGGCCTCTCGGCGTCCTCGGGAAAAGTGTCGATGGCATCCACACGATTCTGGATCTCGATAAAGGCGTTGTCGGTATCCGCCCCCATGACCATCTCGATGGTGACGATACAGGCACCCTCTACCGCAATGGACTGGAGTCGGTCGATTTCCGGAACGCTCTCTACCTCTTCCTCGATGCGGACGCAGAGGGATCTCTCGATTTCCTCGGGCGCAGCTCCGGGGTACTCGATGGAAACCCGGATGACGTCCACCTCGACGCTGGGGAATTCCTCCTGACGAATGGTCGGGAGGGCCATCAATCCGCCGACCACCAGGATGACCATCAGGAGATTGGAGGCCACCGGGTTCTGGATGAACCAAGCAATCACACTTCTCAAGATTGGTTCCTCGCTGGGGCCATGATGGGCTCGACTTGCATTCCTTCAACCACAATCTGCAGCGGTGAAATACAGATCCGCTCCCCGTGGGCGAGAGAAAGCCGGATGAGCACGTCCTCGCGATCGATGCGGATGACTTCCACGTCTCTTCGCTGAATTCGGTTGTCGCTATCCACCACCAGGATTTGCTGGTCGTTGCGAAGGGCGGATCGGGGCACGGCGATCGCGTCTCGAGCGGGGGGGCCGGCTATCTCGGCCTGGACGAAAAGGCCGACGGCGAGGGGCGGGCGCTCGTCGGTTCGAACCGACTCGCTGTCTTTCGGCCCTGTCTTCGGCGCGCCATAGGGATTCTCAACACGCGCGACGACGTGAACCATACGGCTGCGCGGGTCGATTTCGCCCTCGGTGCGAACGATTCGACCGAACCATTGATGCTCCTGGCCCGCAAAGGTGGTGTGCAGGATCACCTCGGGCCCCTCATCGGTCTGCGCCCCCGAGCGGAAGTTGGGGAGATCGATAAAGGCGAGTTGCCGGTCGGCAATGGGCAACCGGATTTCGGCAAAATCCGTCGAGTAGAGCTTGGCTACGGGCCCTCCCCGACTGACGAATTGGCCCACGTCGATATGCTCTTCACGGACCCTTCCTTCGAAGGGCGCAGAAATCGTAGTGCGCTGTAGATCGCGTTGGGCCTGCTCGAGAGAGATCCGCGCCACTTCGAGTACCGCCGCAGCGACTCGAGAAGCGCGCCGAGCATTGCTCAGGTGTGAGGGGCTGGTGGCATTGGATTTCGCGAGACCTTGCTGTCGCCGAAGTTCTGCATGGGCGTGTTCGTCCTCACCTTCAGCCCGGGCAACGTCCGCCCGGGCTCGGCCGACGGCGGCTTCGTAGTCCCGGGGGTCGATCCGAAAAAGAGCCTCGCCCTGATTGAAGAAGCCCCCGGAAGCGAGGGCGGGGGAAACCCAGATCACGGGCCCCGAGACTTCGGGAACCAGATCGCTCTCGGTTCGGGGCGCGACCGTGCCCTGGCTATGAACCCAGAGCGGAATATCTGCTGCCTTGCCCTCCATGACCCGGACGGCGGGGAAGATTTTTTCGGGCGTTATGCTCTCGACTTGGGGCGCCGCTGCGATGAGCCCGAGACCACCCAACGCCGCAAGGGCAAGGACGGCGCAGGGGAGTACGACTTTCTGCCAATTTTTCAAGAAAAATTCCTCCGATCGGTACCCGCGCCACTGCTTGCAAGCCGGGCCTCGAATATCTTGGTCATCCGGTTGCGCATGTCTACGGCCAGCTGGTAGGCCGCTTCGCTCGCGGCCGGGCCTTCGCGTGCCTCAAAGGCCAGGGCGAGTTCCTTGACCCGTTCCAATTGTTCTCGATTGTCGGTGTCTACAAGAACCAACTCCTCGTAGATTTTTTCCAGAATGCCGATTCTCAGTCCCCGATGGACGAGCATGATGACGGTGTTCCCACTGGCTTGAGCGACCCTCTCTCCGAATTCGACGAAGAGCTCAAATTCCCGAGCCTGAGAGAGTTCGTTCTGACAGAGTTCCCGGAGCAGATTGCTGATCTGCTGGTGGTCCTCGGCGCTGGCGCGTTCGAGACAAAGGCGAACGCCCAGGGCCATCACGCCGCTGGTGGCTTCAAAGACCTCGTAGACCACCCGGGGGTCCGGGGAATCCGAGAGGGTCAGCATGTGCCTGACCACGTCCAGGCTGGCTTCTTCCAGAGGGTTCACCCGGGCTCCCCCGGCCTCGATCTTCGCGAGGCCGAGTTGCTCCAACTTCTTGAGGGCTTCACGCACTGCGCCACGATGGACTTCGAATCGCTGGGCGAGGTCGCGCTCCGAGGGCAGGCGCTCGCCTGGGCGGTAGCGCCCGCGGAGAATTTCGTCGCGCAATTCGGCCGAGATTTGTTCGCTGAGCGGGACGGATTTCATGGGGGGGCACCGGGGAGTGAGGGGGGGGATTGAAGTGGGGGGAGTGGAGTTGCGGGATTGAAGTGGTGAGGAGTGGAGTGGCGGGAACTGAAGTGGTGAGGAGTAAAGTGGAGATTGGGGACAGGTCGGGGGCAGCCCGTCCTGTCGATCTGATCAGACTGGTCCTTCCAAATTGGTCCATCCATTCAGGTACTACCAATTTGGACGGACCAATCTTACCTCAAATCGAATAGGAATCAACGGGGAGGGATTCGCGACTCCTTTTGGGGGGCTAGGCTCGCCGGATGCGGTCTTTTGAAGCCCTTTCCGAAGCCCTGGGGCACGGCTTTGGTTCAATCGGGACTCGGCATGTCCCTCGTTTTTTGTTTTTTCTCGGTTTAGTGATCCTTGTGGCGGGCTGCCGGGTTCCCCTGCCGCCGGTCCCCGAGTTGCCGAGCCTGGTGCTCCGAGGCGGCCGGGTCGTGGATCCGGAATCGGGCCTGGATGCCGTGCGCAATCTGGCCATCGACGGCGGGCGGATTCGGGCGATTTCCGAAAACGAACTCGCCGGGCACGAGGTGATTGATGTCAGCGGCCTCGTGGTGGCCCCGGGCTTCGTGGATCTCCATAGCCACGCCCAGACACCCCTGGGCCAACACTTCCAGGTTCTCGATGGAGTGACCACGGCGCTCGAACTCGAGTCGGGTTCGTATCCAGTCGCGGCGATGGGCACCTACCCGCCCATCGATATCGCCCTCCACCCCCTCATCAATTTTGGTGCGTCAGTAGGACATGCCTGGCTGCGGGGTCAGATCATCGCAGGCCACGAGGCTCCAACGGGAATCGACGACGTCTACGCCCGGATCCTTCGCGGTGAGTCGGCGGCGGCCTTGGACGGTCCGGCATTCACCCAGCCCCTTAGCCCCGAGCAGTTGCCCATGCTGCGGGCTGGATTGAATCGAGGGCTCGATCAGGGGGGCCTGGGGATTGGGTTCCTGCTCGACTACATGAGTGAAGTTGTTACCGACGACGAAATGCGCGTGGTTTTCGAAGTGGCCGCGGCTCGGAAGGCGCCGATTTTCGTCCATATCCGCCGGGGGATCGCGGGCGACCCCTCGGGCCTCTTGGAGGTGATCACCTGGGCGAAGCAAACCGGCGCGGCGGTTCACGTCTGCCATGTCCAGGCCAATGCCATGTCGGCCATCGAGGAGTTCATGGCCTTGATCCGCCAGGCCCGGGCCGATGGAGTGCAGATCTCCACCGAGTCGTTTCCCTACAACGCCGGATCCACCAGCATCAGCGCCGCGGTCTTTAGCCGGAACTGGCAGGAAATTTTCGATATCACATACGAGGATGTCGAGTGGCCGGCGACCGGAGAGCGCTTTGATGAAGCCCTGTGGAACCGCTATCGCAAAGAGCAGCCCGAGGGCACGGTGGTCCACCACTACAACCGGGAGGCCTGGACCCGGGTGGCCACCCTGGCTCCCGATGTGGCGGTTGCGAGCGATGGTCTTCCGATTTTGGGTTCGGGATCGGGCGTTCCGCCCTGGGGAATCGGGACTTTTTCGCGGATTCTCGGCAAATACGTGCGCGAGGAGAAGAGCCTCTCGCTGATGGATGCGGTGAACAAGATGAGCCTGCTCCCCGCGAAGATCCTTGAGGGTTGGGCCCCGGCTCTGCGTCGCAAGGGCCGGGTGCGGGTGGGAGCCGATGCGGATCTGACGATCTTCGACTTGGCCACGGTGACCGATCACGCGACCTTTGGTGATCCGTTGCAAGCCTCCTCCGGAATCGAGTATGTCCTGGTGGGCGGAAAAGTTGTCGTGCGTCAGGGAACCCTGGTGGAGAACGTCCGCCCCGGTCAGCGAGTGCTGGCTCCTTTGAAGGACTATTAGGCCTATGGCAGAGCTACCGGATCAAGCGCAGGTGGTCATCATTGGCGGCGGGATTGTCGGTGCGAGCATTGCCTATCACCTGGGAAAGCAGGGGGTCAGCGATGTCCTGCTGCTCGAGCGTGATCGGTATACCTGCGGCACCACCTGGCACGCAGCGGGCCTCGTGGGTCAGTTGAGGGCTACGGAAAACTTGACCCGCCTGTGCCGTTACAGTCTCGAACTCTATTCGACCCTTGAGGCGGAAACGGGTCAGGCCACGGGCTTTCGTCAGCCGGGAGCGATTTCCCTGGCCACCACCGCCGAGCGGTTTCATGAACTCAGGCGAACCGCCGCGGTCGCCGACCATTTGGGAATCGAGGCCGAAGTCCTTACCCCGGCTGAGGCCCATGCGCTCTGGCCCCGGATGGAAATCGGGGATGTCGTGGGGGCGATTCATCTTCCCAAGGATGGGATGGTTAGCCCGGTGGACGTCACCATGGCCTTGCTCGCGGGTGCCCGGCAATTCGGCGTGACGACCCTTCAGAGAATGCCCGTCGAGGGACTGCTGGTGGAGGGCGGTCGTGTGGCGGGGGTCACCACCCACCAGGGCAATGTACGGGCGGAGAGCGTGGTCTTGGCCGGAGGTATGTGGTCCAGGGATTTCGCGGCGCGCTACGGCGTGCCCCTTCCTCTCCATGCGGCGGAGCACTACTACGCGATCACCCAGCCCATCGAAGGACTATCCGAAGACACGCCCATTCTCCGAGACCCGAATCACTGCGCTTATTTCAAGGAGGATGCGCGTCGGCTCCTGGTCGGACTCTTCGAACCGGTCGCTCGGCCCTGGGCGATGGACGGAATCCCCGATGTTTCCTTCGCCGAGATTCCGGCGAACCTCGACCATGTGACGCCGCTACTCGAGCAGGCCTATCGTCGGTTGCCCTTCCTGCACGATGTCGAATTGCGGCAACTCTTCTGCGGGCCGGAAAGTTTTACCCCGGATGACAATTTCATTCTCGGAGAAGCGCCCACCTTGCCGGGCCTGTTCGTGGCGGCGGGTTTCAATTCGATTGGTATTCAGGCAGCCGGGGGCGTGGGCAAGGCCCTGGCCGAGTGGATTGTCGAAGGTGAGGCCACCATGGACCTCGCCGAGGTGGACATTCGTCGCTTCGAGCCTTTTCATGCCGGCCGGCGTTTCCTGGCCCATCGTACTGTGGAAACCCTTGGGCTCCTCTATGGAATGCACTGGCCCTTCCGGCAGTACGATACGGCGCGCGGTGTAAAACAGTCGCCTTTTCATGCAAGGCTCGCCGATCGGGGCGCCTGCTTCGGGGAAACCGCGGGCTGGGAGCGTCCGAATTTTTACGCGCCCGAAGGTGAGAAGGCCGAATATATCTACAGCTATGCGCGACAGAACTTCTTTCCGTGGACCGCCGAAGAGCACCGAGCGACTCGGGAGGGCGTCGGACTCTATGACCAGACGTCCTATGCAAAGTTCCTTCTTCAGGGGCGGGATGCCGAGATGGTCCTGCAACGGCTATCGGCGGCGGATATGGCGGCTCCCGTGGGCAAGGTCGTCTACACCCAGTGGCTCAATGCGTCG
>CAWVXN010000097.1:0-8795 GCA_963933695.1 uncultured Myxococcales bacterium
GGACACCCCTCCTGCTCGCCGCACTCCTCGGCCACGAGGAAGCCGTGGCCGCGCTGCTCAGCGCCGGCGCCGACCCCACCGCCACCAACCCCGATGACCAGACCGCGCTGCAACTCGCCGCCGCCAAGGGGCACACCGAAACCTTGGCCGCCCTGGCCCGGGCCGGAGTGCCCGCCGACACCGCCGGACCCTCGGGCGCCACCGCCCTCCACGCCGCCGCGCAGGCCGGACAGGCCGCCGCCCTCACCCAGTGGATCGAATACGGCGCCGATCCCAACCGGGTCTCCGAAGACGGCTGGACACCCCTCCTGCTCGCCGCACTCCTCGGCCACGAGGAAGCCGTGGCCGCGCTACTCAGCGCCGGCGCGGCTGCCACCGCCACCAACTCCGATGGCCACACCGCGCTGCAACTCGCCGCCCGTAAGGGAAACCTCGGGGTCATGGAAGCCCTGCTCGATTCCGGCATTTCGGTGGATGGCAACAACCCTCTGGGCACGACGGCCCTGCACTCCGTGGCGCTGACGCCCCAAATCGCTGCTGCACAGTTCCTATTGAAAAGCGGCGCCGATCCCAACGCCCGGGGCGGCGATGCCCAGACGCCCTTGCACGTCACCGCCTTCAGCTTTCAGGCGGGCGGCGAAATGGCCGGTTTACTCATCGACCACGGCGCCAAGCTGAACGCCCGCAACAAGTACCGGGCCACCCCGCTACTGCTCGCCGCGATGCAGGGCAATCTCCCGGTGATCCGGGTTCTGCTGGAGCGGGGCGCCGACCCCGGCCTGGAATCCATGAACGAACAGACTCCACTCGAAGCAGCCCGGGCGGCGAAAAAAAACGAAGCGGCCGAACTGTTGGAGTCCGCTTCCCGAGGTTGAGAGCAGCTCCGGGGACGGATCTGTCCAAGGCATGCCGGGTTCGCGGATCCCGGCGCCCACACTCGCGCAGCCGGAAATTCTTGCTCAGTTCAGGCCGAATTCGACCAACTTGCGGCGCAGGGTGGAGCGGTCGATATCCAGGGATTTCGCAGCGCGAGTCCGGTTGCCCTCGCAATCCTCAAGCGCTTTTTGAATGGCCCAGCGTTCAATCTCACGAAGCGTCACACCCTGGGGTGCGCCCTGGAAGCCACCTGATGATGCACCGCCCCCGTCCGAGCGCGAAATCCACCCCGCAGACTGAAGCGAAAGGTGCCCGACGCCGATTTTGCCGTCCCCCGCCGCTGCCTTGGCGCCCTGGACGATGTTGCGCAGCTGACGAACGTTACCCGCCCACTCAGCCCGCATCAGCGCTTCGATCGCGTCGGGGGTGAAGCCCCCTCCGCCCGTTCCGGCGAAGTGGTGGGCCAACAGCGGAATATCATCCAGACGTTGACTCAGGGTCGGTAGCCGAATTTCGATGCCCCTCAGTCGATAGTAGAGATCCTCGCGCAGGGTTCGTTCTTGCATCATGATCGCCGGGTCCCGGTTGGTCGCCGCTAGAAAGCGAACCGAAACCCTCTGGCTCTGCTCTGCGCCCACCGGCCTCACCTCGCCGTCATCGATGACCCGGAGCAACTTCGCCTGGTGGGCGGGAAGCATCGTCTCGAGCTCGTCCAGAAAAAGCACGCCCCCATCCGCCTGGCGCAGCAAACCGGAATGGTCGCGCTCGGCACCCGTGAAGGAACCTCTCCGGTGACCGAAAAATTCACTCTCGAAAAGCTCGGGGGGTGACAGCGCGCAGTTGTGGGCCACGAATGGACCGCCCCCCACCGCAGAATAGGAATGAATCGCACGGGAGACGAGTTCCTTGCCCGTCCCGGTATCCCCCGTGATAATGACGTGGACATCGCTTCGAGCGGCCATCACCACCCGATGGCGAACATCGACAATCGCCGGACTCTCGCCCACGAGTTCGGAAACCAGGGGCGGCTCTACTCCCCTGCTGGGACGAACCCGCAAGGCCTTCTTGACCGCTTCGCTGACTACTGCCGGCGAAGACGGCTTGACGAGGTAGTTGAGCGCCCCGAGATGAATGGCCTGAACAACATCCTCGATCCCCTCGTTCGCCGTCAGGACTATCACCGGAAGATCTGGCCAGCGCTGTTTGAGATGATCCAGAAGTTCGAGGCCGTCCATCTGTGGCATCCGAATATCCGAGATCACGAGGTCGAAGGAATTGGTCTCCAGCGCGATCAGGGCTTCAACACCGTTCCCCGTGGTTCGAACCTCAAATTTCTCTTGCTCCAGAAGAAGGCGTAGATACTCCGAAGCGGACGGTTCGTCGTCGACTATGAGAATCTTGTTACCCAATTCATTCCGCCTTATCGAACGCCCGGGCCGCTGGAATCGCGCGCCACTGGAAGAGTCAATTCAAAGAGAGCGCCCTGCCCCGAGCGAGCTCTTACTGTGATACTACCACCGTGCTCCTCGGCAATCCGCCGGGCCAGGAAGAGTCCGTAGCCGCTGCCCTTGCGCTTTGTGGTAAACCCCGGCTTGAAAATTTCTTCGATCTGGGACTCGTTCAAGCCGGGTCCGTCATCGCCGATCCGAATCTTGACCTGACCACCGGAAATCTCGGTTTCGAGCATACCCCGGCCCTCTCCGCTCATCGCTTCAACGGCGTTGCGGAGGAGGATGACCAGGGTTTCGGTCAGGGATGTCCCGGGGATCGTCACCGGCGGCGCATCGGGGTTGGTTTGAACATCCCACTCCACACCCGGATGAGAACGTATGACCTCGTCCAGAGCGCACTCCACCGAGGTCGAAAGAGAGCCCTGCCCAATTGAATCGCGCTGCTCGGCGGCGCGCTCAAACCCGGGGCCACTGATCGGCAATTGGACCGCCTCTTCCTGTCCCGGGGAAGCATCACGAGCACTTGCCGTCGGTACCAGGTTGATCCGTGCAAGCGACTCAAGCTCGTCGATGGCCGCATGCAACCCCTTAAGAGCCGAGCCTGCATGGTCTCGGTCTTGGAGTTGGGGTTCGATCAGTCGCACGAACCCGCGAAGACTGTGAACCGTATTTTTGATGCCGTGGGCGAGGCGAGCCACGTTTTCCCCCAGTGCGGCCACGGTGCGTTCGTCGGCGAGTTCCTGGGTGAGTACTCCCAAGCGCTGGTCCAGGGCATGCTTCTCCACGACCATCGAACTCTGGCGCTGGGTCCAGCGGCGCGTCACCAAGGAGGTCGCCAACCCCATTCCAGCCATGAACCCGGACTGGAGAACCATGGACCGCACTTCGAGTGGGATGCCCAGGAAGGCCTGCTGATACCACAACCCCAAGATCGAGCCCGCCGCAACCCAGACAATATGCCGGAGGCTCAAGCTCATGGCGGACAACACAATTTCAAGCCAAAGGCCGGCAATGAAGGGCGACACCACCCCGCCAGTCACCGAGATGAGCGCGGTCCAGCCGCCCACACCGATCACCGGGGAAGCCCCCATGCAGATCCGGACCATGCTTGGCCGAGCGCTAAACGCATAGGCGAGAAAATTCAGTGTGGCACTAATGCCCACGATCCAAAGCGCCACGTAGCCGATGGCCAGTTCCGCTCGGAATAGATATGCGGCAATGGCTCCCAACGAGAGCGCAAAGTGTCTCGCCAGGAGAACACGATCAAACGCCCGTTCCATCAGCAGCGTTCCCGTGGCAGCTGCAAGCCGCCTTCAATCTCCATTCGACGGCCACCATATCACCGCCTAGAACCCGATGCTATCGGGCAGAGGCCCCAAAATCTCCGGGAACTGTCGGGCCCAGCCGACCGCTCATCGATTCGCGCCTCGATTCGCGCCTCTGGTCGAAGCTCATCACGAACCACTCCCGGCCTTGGAGGCCGCCTTCTTGGCCGCAGCCTTCTTTCGCTTAGCCGCCTTTTTACGCTTGGCGGGCCCCTTGCGAGCCGCAGCCTTCTTGGCCCGCGCCGGTGTCTTGGGCTGCTCTTCCACCCACTGACCCTCGCGATAATACGCGCGCCAACCCGAGGGCTTTCCGTCCTTCTCGGTCATCACGTACTGTTCCTTGGTCTTTCGGAGGAACCGCACCACGGCCTTGTTGCCGGCGCCATCCTCGGTCGGTGCAGTCGCCAGGAACTTGTATTTTTCATCCAACTGTTCAGCGACAGTGCGAATTTCGTCGACCAGAGGAGCGCGGGTCTCCCGGTGCTTGGGAAATTGACTGGCGGCCAGAAAAATCCCCGCAGCGCCATCGCGCAGCAAGTAAAAGTCTTCGCATTTTGCACACGCAAGATCCGGCATGGGAATTGGATCAACCTTGGGCGGAGCGGGCTCGCCGCTTCGGAGCAGCTTGCGAGTGTTTTTGCACTCCTCGCTGGTGCACGCGAAATATTTGCCAAAGCGCCCCGACCTCAGCTGCATTTCCTCTTCGCACTTGTCGCACTGGAGCACGGGGCCATCGTATCCCTTGATATGAAACTGGCCCTCTTCCACTTCGAATCCGTCGCAATCCGGGTTGCTCCCGCAGACATGCAACTTGCGACCTTCGTCGACGAGGTAGCTCACCATGGTGGTCTTGCAGCGACCACAGTGTCTCCGGTTTAGCAGCAGCCGGGCCTCGCCCTCTTCTTGGTCTTCGGCATCGGCGCTGACGACCTCTTCCCCGGGAACAAGATTGATCGTCGATTTGCAGCGCTCCTTGGGCGGTAGGGCGTAGCCCGAGCAGCCCAGGAAGACTCCCGTGGAAGCCGTTCGGATCTGCATTGGGAGCTCGCATTTCGGGCAGGCGATATCGGTATCCGTGGGAAGGTTGGCGCGCATGCCTCCCATCTCTGACCCGGCGGCCTCGACCTGCTTCTTGAAGCCGGAGTAGAATTTCCCGAGCACGTCCTTCCACTGCTTCTTTCCAAGGGCAACCTCGTCGAGGGATTCCTCCAGTTCGGCGGTAAAACCGAAGTCCATCAACTCCTCGAAATTCTCTACAAGACGTTCGGTCACAATCTCGCCGATTTTCTCCGCATAGAAGCGGCGACCCTCCACCCGGGCATAACCGCGATCCTGGATCGAGGAAATAATCGAAGCGTACGTCGAGGGGCGCCCGATCCCGCATTTTTCGAGTTCCCGGACAAGGCTCGCCTCGCTATAACGCGGGGGCGGCTTCGTGAAATGCTGTACGGGGTCCAGTGCTCGAACGCTCAGCTCCTCGCCCACCTGGACATCGGGCAGCGCCGCGTTCCGGTCGCCCTTGCCCGTAGGCGGCTGCACCTTCGTGTAACCGTCAAAAACCAGAATTCGGCCCCTCGTCCGCAATTCAAACTCGTCGACGTTCACCACGATGCTGGTACTCAAGTAGCGCGCCGGGGGCATCTGGCAGGCGACAAATTGCCTCCAGATCATGGAATAGAGTCGCTCCTGATCGGGTTCCAGGCCGGCGATATCCCCCGGACCGACATTCACATCCGAAGGCCGAATCGCTTCATGGGCTTCCTGGGCGCCTTCTTTGCTCGAATAGCTCAGGGCTTCTTCGGGCAGGTAGGGCGCGCCAAACTGGTCCTCGATATACCCGCGGCAAGCCTCCACAGCCTCTCCGGACAAATTCGTGGAATCCGTCCTCATGTAGCTGATATGGCCTTCCTGATAGAGACGCTGGGCCAACACCATTGTCTTCTTCACGCCAAAGCCAAGGCGAGTGCTCGCGGCCTGCTGAAGAGTCGAGGTGATATAGGGTGCCCCCGGCCGGGTCGAAGTGGGCTTGTCGTTGCGCTCGGCAATTACAAAGGGCTGACCTTCCAGGGTCGCAACGGCCGCGTTGGTGGCCTCGCCACTTGTCGGCCGAAACTCCTTCCCCCCCTGCTTCATCACCTGCAGTCGCATGGGATCGCCCGCCGCGCTGCTCACGTCGGCGTAGACTTCCCAGAACTCTTCGGGAATGAAAGCCTGGATTTCGCGCTCACGATCCACGAGCAGCCGCACGGAGACCGACTGCACCCGACCGGCGGAGAGCCCTCGGGCGACTTTGGACCAGAGAAGCGGCGAGAGCGTGTACCCCACCACCCGGTCTAGAAAGCGCCGAGCCTGCTGGGCGTTAACCCGGGCAATATCCAGTTCCCCGGGCGATTCGAAGGCCTGGCGAATCGCCGAACGAGTAATTTCGTTGAAGACCACGCGCTTGAAGCGATTATTGGCCCCCCCGATCACTTCCCGGAGATGCCATGCGATGGCCTCCCCCTCGCGATCGAGATCCGTCGCCAAATAAATCAGATCGGCTTCGCCGGCCAGGCGGCGGAGCTCCTCCACCACCTTTTCCTTCTTGGGAAGGATCTCGTAGTTCGCCTCCCAATCCTTGTCGGGATCGATGCCCATCCGGGCGATCAGGGCCTCGTGAGCCTTCTTCTTTCTATGCGCCGTTCGCTTGGCACCCTTCAGGCTCCGGGTCTTGGCCGCCGCCTTGGCCCGGGCCACGGTGTCCACCTTCTTCCCCGATCCGGAGACCGGCAGATCGCGAATATGCCCCACGCTGGATTTCACGATGAAATCCCGGCCCAGATACTTATTGATGGTCTTCGCCTTGGCTGGCGATTCCACTATGACGAGCGACTTTCCCATATTCCCTCTGGGTGCGGCAATCGGAGATACTGAGGGAAGACTTGACCCCCACGGGATCCCTCCTCCAGCCACGATGTGTAGGGGGAACGCTTTTAGCACAAGAATTTCACGAGGAAAGCCATACCCATGGGGAACCGAGAATCGCCGCAACGAGCCATCTAGTAAATATCCCGGGGGCGATGCGTTCTTGATGGGTTTTAAAACCTCTGATGGGTTCGAATACGATCCAGAAGGCCTCGC
Organism: uncultured Myxococcales bacterium; assembly: GCA_963933695.1. Lineage (GTDB taxonomy): Bacteria > Myxococcota_A > UBA9160 > UBA9160 > UBA4427 > JAZXM01. The sequence continues at coordinate 6,773 of CAWVXN010000097.1, forward strand.
CATGCCCGGAGGATTTTTTTTTAGTCATCCCACATTTCGAGCCTCGTCTGGATGCACACCCGAGCAGAGATCGATTCGCCGTCGCCCCGTGGGGACAGATTCACTCCAGTTCCAATTGACCCCTCGCGGAGCCTCAGCGACCATCGCGCGCGATTCACTGCCGGGGCACGACCCCCGCCCCGACCCCTACTCCCTCGCTCTTCGACCCGCACAGGAGACGCTCAATGGCACAAATCATCGGCAATCTGGTCCCCGGGGACGACTACACCCATCCCCTGGGCAAAGAGACGAATTTCAACGAGAGCATGTACTTCAACTTCTTCGATCCCGATCGGTCCATTGGCGGCTTTGTACGCCTGGGAAACCGGGCCAACGAGGGCAACGCCGAAATGACCGTCTGCCTCTATCTGGCTGACGGCCGCGTGCTCTTCAGTTTCAAGCGTGCGCCCATCGACCACAACGACGCGTTTAACGCCGGCGGCCTGGAGTTCAGTGTCATCGAACCCAGCGAAGAACTCCGCACCGTCTACTCCGGAGGCGCGGCGGAGCTGGTGGACCCGCGCTCCATGTCGGACCCAGCCGAGGCGTTCAAAAAAAGCCAACGCCGTCGCCTGAAAGTCGATCTCACCCATCGAGCATCGGGCCCCATGTATGGAAGCAGCCATTCGAAAACCGAAGAGACTCGGGATACAGAGCAGCAGTTCGGCAAGGCCCACTACGAACAGCACATGCGCGTCACAGGTTTTCTCGAAATCGATGATGAAAGACTGGAGATCGCCGGCTACGGACTACGAGATCATTCCTGGGGACCGCGCCACTGGCAGGCGATTCAACGCTACGAATGGCTGACGATGAATTTTGGTCCCGATTTTGGCGCCATGGTCTCGGTCATTCGCCGGGACGCGGACCATGTGAAACGAGGGGGGGTTGTGGTTCGGGACGGCGAACTCAGCCTGATCCGAAACGTCGAAATCGAAACCGAATACGAGGCCAACGATCTCTATCACCGTGGCCTGGAGGTACGGCTGGAAACCCGAGAGGGCGAGAACTTGGTGATCCAGGGAGAGGTCATGGGCTTCATCCCCTTACGCAATCGCCGCCAGGGAATGGTGACCCATATCGGCGAGGGAATGACCCGTTGGCGCTGTGGCGATCGGGTCGGGTACGGACTTTCGGAATATCTGCGCCAGGTGGAGCCCGGTCTCTAGCCCCCAACGTCAAGCTTCGAGCACCACTTTGATCGCTCCCTGGGCGCGATCCCGGGCCGTCGCGAAGGCCTCCACTGCGGCCTCGAGGGGAAAGCGATGGGTAATCAGGATCTCACCCAGATTCGGTGACTGGGCCACAAGGGCGGCGGCCCGGTCGAAATCGCGTAGATCTCCATCCCGGCTGTACATGCTCGAAGGGATCACTTGGAGTTCCTTCATGCATAGGGCAATGGCCGGCATCTGCATGCCCTGCCAATAGGTCGCCAACAGGACTATCCGTGCGCCGGGCCGGGCCAACTCCACCGCGCTCTGCAGTGCTGAATCCGTCCCAGCCGACTCGAACACGATGTCGTATTCGTCTTCAATCCTCCCGGCACCCAGACGCTCTCCCGCCTCTCGCTGTCGGTCGTGGCGGGCATACAGGGCAACCGAGGCCCCCGCCGCCCGGGATGCAGCCAGGGCGCAGAGCCCGATCGTGCCACCCCCGATCACGGCGACGCGATCGCCGGGGCCCACACCTCCCCGCCTGACCCCGTGAACCGCCACCGCCATGGGCTCCACCAAGCAGGCGTCGCTCACCGACACCCCAGGAGCCAGCGCGACCAAGCAGCGTTCGGGAACCACGATGGTCTCGCTCATGCCCCCATCCAGCCCGACGCCCATCATGCCGGCGGGGCCACCCCGGCACAGGTTGTAGTCCCCGCGTTGGCAACAATCGCACTCGCCGCAGATCACCAGAGGCTCCACGGCCACCGGCGTTCCATCGGCGAGTTCCCCCGCCATTTCGTGGCCCAGGGTGACCTGGGGAGCGAAGA
>CAWVXN010000098.1:0-8782 GCA_963933695.1 uncultured Myxococcales bacterium
AAATGGATGTCGGGATCAGCTTCGCCGGGCGTCTTCGCGTCCGGCATCGTTCCGCCCGGTGCCGCCGAGAGTCTTGAGAGAGGGGCTCCGCTTGTCAAGCCTGCTCGGCTGGGGTGGCCGGAGTGGATTCGCCTATGCGATCATGGACCGACTCGCCCGGGCGTTTTCACTGCCCGCAGGGCGATCGCGGCCGAAGAGTGGCCCGTCCCAGTTTTTTGAGATTCTCTTGCCCCTTATTTCGTTGACCCCGAAACCATCGACCAAGGAAAGCCAATTATGCGTTTTACCCTCGCGGAGTCCATGTGTGCGCCGGACAACTACATCCCCCTGGCGATTGCCGCCGAAGAGGCGGGCTACACGTCGTTCACCATCCCGGACAGCATTTGCTACCCCGAGGTCTCGGACAGCAAGTACCCGTATACCCCCGACGGCAACCGGGAGTTTCTCGATGGCAAACCCTTCATCGAGCCCATGATTCTTGCCGCGACCTTGGCGGCGGTGACCGAGCGCCTGCGCTTTACGACCTTCGTCGTCAAGTTGCCGGTTCGCAACCCGGTGTTGACGGCCAAGCAGGCCATGTCCCTGGCGGTGCTCAGCAACAACCGCTTTGGGTTCGGGGTAGGCATCTCGCCCTGGCCCGAGGACTTCGCGATCACCGGCATTCCCCTGGCCGGCCGAGGAAAACGGATGGACGAGATGATCGAAATTATTCGCGGGCTCGAAACCGGTGAGTTCTTCGAGTTCAAGGGTGAGCATTTCGAGATCCAAAGCATCAAGATGAGTCCGGCGCCCACGAAGCGGATTCCGATCCTGATCGGGGGCCACGCCGAGCCCGCCCTTCGCCGGGCGGCACGCACGGGGGACGGCTGGATGCACGCCGGAGGGGATGCCAAGACCCTCAACACCCTGCTTGGGCGTCTGGGGGAACTCCGGGCGGAGTATGGCCGGGAGAACGACCCCTTCGAGATCCACGTTATTTCCATGGACGCCTATACGTTGGATGGGGTTAAGCGGCTCGAGGACATGGGGATCACCGACGCCATCGTGGGCTTTCGCAACGCCTATGAAACCGATACCACCACCCTGGACCACAAGATCGGGACGCTGAGGGGCTTTGCGGAGAACGTCATCGCGAAGCTCTGATCGGGCTGGCTACCAGAGTTCGAGGCCGATTCGGAAGCCCACGGTATCGATGCCCAGGTTGGGCGGGTGGCTGTTGGCGTTGGAGACGTGCTGCCACAGGAAGCTGGCGATCAGCGCGAAGCGCTCATCGAGGGAGTAGCGAACCCCCAGTGCCGTGTGAATGAAGAAGCTCACCCCGTCGTCCTGGCCGCTGAGGTTGAAGTCGAGGTCGCCCACCCCGAGGCCTCCCTCGACGTAGGGGCGCAAGCGCGCGCCGGGGCGGAGCAGATAGCGCAGACCGACCACGCCTCCGGCCGCCGTCCCGCTTCCGGGCTCGAGTTCCACCAGGATCGTTGCCTGGAGCAAGCCATCGAGTTGGCCGTGGTACCACCGCTGGCCCTCTCCAAAACTGTGCAGGGGCAGGCGCAGGTAGGGTTCGATGGCCAGGGTTTGCACATCCTGGACATCGCGACCGCGCTGCTTCTCCCGGGGTGCGACCCCGTAGCCGTATCCCAGAGCCAGACCGTATCCGATGCCCTGGCGCGGCGTTTTCTCCTGGGCGGCCAGGGGAGCGGCCAACATCAGGCCGAGGAGCGTGCACCCCGAGGCTTCGAGGATTCGACGGAAGAGATGCGAGGGCATGGAATCAGAAGGGCCGAACGACCACGAGGATCACGATGCCGATCATCAGCAGGGTGGGCACCTCGTTGGCGATGCGGAAGAAGCGCTGGGGCCGCTGGTTTTGATCGGCGGCGAAGTCGTTGCGCCAATGCACCATCTGGCGGTGGGTAACCAGGAGCCCCGCCACCAGGGCCAGCTTTATCCAGAGCCAGGCGCTACCGCCCGCCATGATGCCGGCGAGATAGCCGGGCGAGGCCAGCATGGCCAGACCCAGGATGACGGTGACCAGCATGGCGGGGAAAAGGATCAGCCGGGAGAGCTTGTCCTCCATGATTTTGAAGGTTTCCGAGGTTTCGGAACCGGGCTCGGCTTCGCAGTGGTAAACGAAGAGCCGGGGCAGGTAGAGCAGTCCCGCCATCCATGAGATCACCGCGATGATATGGAAGGCCTTGAGCCAGGGCAGGGCGTGCGCCCAGATGTCGGACATGAGTGGTTGGCCTCAAATTTTTGAACGGCGGGCCGGAGTCTAGCTCGCCGTCGAGAGTTTGAATCCCTGGCCGGGTTGTTCGAAGGCGTTCGCGGGGCAAACCGAAGCTTCCGGGGACTCCAGAGAGCCGGGGCTTGGACCCGGCCGAAGAGAATGCGGGAAAACACGGCTTCGGGTAGAGTTCGCCGGCCTCGGCCGTCCCAAGGGGTCGATAGAAAGTTTTCCATGTACAGCATCCTGATTTCAGTTCTGCTCAGCATCCTGGTGGGCACAGTCTACACCCTGCTCGGGCTTTGGAAGACGTGGGCCATGGGGATCATCCTCGGGGTGGTCTTCGGGTTGACCGCCTTCGTCGTAATTTCGCGGATGCTGGCCCGGCGTTTTGAGCCCCGTTTTCTCCAGGCCCAGAAGCAGTTGCAGTCCGGAGCCACTTCGTTGGCCATGCAGACCCTGGAGGAACTGATTCCCCTGGGTCGCTGGCAGGTCATGCTCACCGGCCAGATCTATGCCCAGATGGGAATTCTCGCCTACGGGGCGGAAAACGATGATCTCGCCGTGGAGTACCTTGAAAAGTCGTCCCTGCGGGCGCCCGACGCTCGCATGGCCCTCGCGGCTATTTACTTTCGGCGGAAGAACTCGGCCAAGGCCCGGGAGGCCATGGACGTGGCCATTCGGGGAAACAAGAAGCAGATTCTGCTCTATCACGCCGCCGCATGGATGCTCAACAAAGAGGGCGAGACCGAGAAGGCCATCGATCAGCTTCGGCGCTGCCTGAAAGTGGAGCCCAGCAACGAGGGCAGCAAGGAAAACCTGCTTCGGCTCCAGAACAATCGAAAGATGTCCATGAAGCGTTTCGGTATGCAGTGGTATGCGCTGAAACTCGAGAAGCCCCCCGCGTCCATGCGCCAGTACCAGCCCGGTACCCATCGCGGGATGCGAGGCAAGCAACGCAAGCAGCGGCGCAAGGGCTGAACCGCTACCGGGTGCGGGGGGGGATTGGCTCAGCCGGAGTCAATCGACCTCTGCCAAATTCAGCCGACCTCAGCCGACCTCAGCCGATGTCAATGGATGTCAATCGACTTCAACCGATGATGCGCAGCGGCGCCCGGGCGCGCAGATCCCGGGATGATGCGCCCACTATGATTTCTCGGTCGCCGGGCCTGAGTGTCCAGTCCCCGGTGTCCTCGTCCCAGGCCTCGAAGGCCCTGGGGGCCAGACGGAAGAGGAGCCTTTCTTCCTGGCCGCTTTCGAGTTCGATTTTTGCAAAGGCCCGCAATTCCTTGTCGGGTCGGTCGAAGGGCGAGCGCAGACTTCGGACGTAGAGTTGCACCACCTCTTGGCCCGACCGCGTCCCCAGGTTGGCGACTCGGATCGAAACCTCGATGGCCTGCCCGGCGCGCGTGGATTCCGGCACCCGCAAGTCGCTGTATTCGAACTCGGTATACGAGAGCCCGTGCCCGAAGGGGATGAGGGGTTCAATGCCCCGGGTGTCGTAGGCCCGGTAGCCCATCCAGAGGTCCTCGCCGTAGGCCACGCGGCCCTCTGCCCCGGGGTAGTGGGGGAAGGCGGGGGTGTCCTCCAAGCGGACGGGCCAGGTCGTGGGCACCCGGCCCGACGGGTTGATGTCGCCGAAGAGGATGTCGGTGAGGGCATGGCCGAGTTCCTGGCCGCCGAAGGAGAGTTGAAGCAGGGCACGGCAATTTTCCAGCCAGTCCAGGGTTACGGGGCTCCCCACGTTGAGGGCCACCACGGCGTCCGGGCGCGCCTCGAGGACCCGCTCGATCAATTCGTTCTGACGGCCGGGCAGGGACAGATCTCGGCGATCGTTGCCCTCGGTCTCCCATTCCCCGCTGGTGCCCACGACCAGGAGCACCGCGTCGGCCCGGCATGCGGCGGCCACCGCCCGCTCGATCCCGTCGGGGGCTTGGGGGGGCAGCATGCCGAACTGGATGCCTGCATCGGGCAGGGCCGGGTCGCGTTGAAAATCTACGCGGAACCCGTAGGTCTCGCCCTTCTGAAGGCTGATTTCGGTCCGGCGTTCCGATGAGCCGTGCCCAAAAAAACCGTCGCCGGGTTCGGAGTTGCTCGCGTTTTCGATGAGCAGTTGGTCGTCGAGATAAAGCCAACTCGGTCCAGCGCTCTGAAGACCGAATGCGTAGACGCCGCTGGTCTCGGCGGTGAAGTGCCCCGAGTAACGCGCTCCGAAATGACGCCCGTCCACCCGGGGCGAGAACTCGCCCGACCAGAATGCTCGGCAGCGCCGGACGATGCGGGTTTCCACCGGGGTTCCGTCGCCCACTGGGCCATTCCAGTATTCAAGCCGCAGGCCCGGGCGCGCTTCGCCGCCAGCGGGACGCAGGGATGCGGGGTCCAGTGGGGGCAGATACTTGTCGATGCGGCAGCCCGGTTCGTGCAGGATTTCAACGTCGCTGCCGAGTCGTTCGGCCAGGGCGGCCAGGGGATGCACTTCGTAGTGAGGTACCACGATGGAACTCCCGCCGCCCTGGATCTGGGCGCGCTCGGCATTGGGACCGATCACCGCCAGGCGCTTGATCCGGGCCGGATCCAGGGGCAGCACTCCCTGATTTTTCACCAGGACAATGCTCTCGGCGGCGACTCGCCGGGCGAGTGCCCGGTGCTCGGGTCGGTCCTCCGAGCGCTCTTCGGCTTCGGGCGCTTTCGCGTCCAAGGATCCGCACGCGTCCAGGGTGGTGAGCAGGCGGCGGACCTTGTCGTCGACCACGGCCTCCTCCACGTGCCCGTCTCTCAGTGCCGTGAGCAGGGCATCTCCCATGGTTCGTGGGGGACCCGGCATTTCCAGATCGAGCCCACCGTTGGCGTTGGCGACGGTTTCCGTGGCGGCCCCCCAGTCGCTGATGACCAGACCGGGAAAGCCCCACTCCTGTTTGAGGATGTCGCGCAGCAGGGGCGCATGGCTCGAGGCGTGGGTGCCATTGATGCGGTTGTAGGCGGACATGACCGCGCGCACATCGGCCTCGCGAACCGCCGCCTCAAAGGGCACCAGGTAAAGTTCGCGCAGAGCCCGCTCACTGACCTCGGAACTGATGCTGAGCCGCTCGAATTCTGAATCGTTGCAGACGAAATGCTTGACGCAGGCTCCGACGCCGTCGTGCTGGACTCCGCGGATAAAAGCCACGGCGATCCGGGCAGTGAGGTAAGGATCCTCGGAGTAGCACTCGAAGTTTCGCCCGGCGAGGGGGTGGCGGTGAAGGTTGACGGTGGGGCCGAGAACGATCCCGACCCCCTTGGTTTTCGCCTCTTCGGCCAGGGCGCGGCCCACCGCACCAATCAGGTCCGGGTTCCAGGTCGCGGCCAGGGCGCTGCCCACTGGGAAACAGGCGGCACGGGTACCGCTGATGCCATCGCCCCGTACCCCATTGGGTCCGTCGCTGACCTTGAGAGCCGGGATGCCCAGGCGAGGCACGGCAGTGGTGTGCCAGGGACCCGAACCGGCGCAGAGGGACACCTTCTCCTCGAGGGTGAGGGACTCGATCAGTGTCTCGATGCGAGGCTCGTCGGATTTCATCGTGTCTCGCCGGGCAGGGGTCTGGGGGTGCGCATGAGTTGGGCCTGGCCTGGAAATGTGAGTCGCGGTGGACTGGAAGGCTACTCGGCTGTCAACTCGTTGCTGAGAATCTGTTCGAGGGTCTGGCGCCGCCGGATCAGCCGGAAATCGCCATTGGGTGTCAAGAGCACTTCGGGCGCCTGGGGAAAGGAATTGTAGTGGCTGGCGGCGAGCCCCGAGCAATAGGCCCCGGCGCCACCAATCACGATGGAGTCGCCGATCACGGGGCGTTGCAAACGGCGAGGCGCCAAGCCTTCGGGGTCGCCCGGGGCGGGGGTCAGCATATCCCCACTTTCGCAACAATGGCCCGAGACCAAGACGTCGATTTCATCGCGCGCCGCCTTGGGGTCGGCGGGAAAAATAGAAATGGGATGCTGGGCCCCGTACAGATTCGGGCGCAGGAACTCGGTCATTCCCGTGTCGACCTTGGCGAAGGTGTACCCGTCGTCTCCCGTGTCGACGACATCGTTCACGTTGGCCACGATGGCCCCCGCTCCGGCCACCAAGTAGGTCCCGGGTTCGATTTCAAGATGAAGTTCGCGACCGTGGGCTTTTGCGAAGTCGCGAAAGTCATCGAGCAGGGCGTTGCCGATCTCCGCCAGGTTGGCCGAAGTTTCGTCGGGCATACGGCCCACCTTGAAGCCTCCGCCCAGGTTGAGCCGGGTCACCTCCGGGAGTCGCGCGGCGATGCTCAAAGAGAGTCGAGCGCAGTGCTTCCAGGCCTCGGGATCGCCGCCGGAACCGATGTGCGTGTGCATCCGTGTGATGCGAAGGTCACGCCGGCGCTGGAGTGCGAGTATCTCGTCCAGATGTTCGTGCCAGATTCCGAAACTCGATGCGGGGCCACCCACGTTGGTCCGGTTGTTGTGTCCTGAACCGAGGCCCGGGTTGATGCGGACCGAGACCTCGCAGCCGGGGAAGATCCGCCCGTAGGCGTCCAGTTGCTCGAGGGAGCAGGCGTTGAAGAGCACTCCGCGCTCCACCAGTCCCTTGAGATTGAGCGGGAGTTCTTGGGCGCTGATTTGGATTCGCTCGGGGGGGACCCCAGCGAGCATGGCCCGTTCGGCTTCGAAACCGCTACTCGCATCGATGTGGAGCCCCCTGCCGCTGAGGATCTGGACGATGGCCGCGGTGGGCAGGGCTTTCATCGCGTAGCGGGCGGTCAGCCCGTAGGCGTTGGGAAAGGCGAGGACCTCGCGTGCGGCGGTCTCCAATTGCTTTTGGTCATAGACATAGACGGGCGTGCCGAATTCGGCGCGGAGGGTCTGGATGTGTTCGTGAGTCAGAAAATTCATGGACGCGGGCCTTCTCGCTTCTGAGCGGTGGAGTGTTGTTGCTCGGGCGAAGATAGCAGTTGCAGACGCTCTGGCTCCGGGGCGGGGAGTGGGCTCGGGGATTTTCGCCAGGATAGGAGGACCGGTTTGGACAGCGGCTGCCGAGCCCCTATGGCACGCGGTGTTCTCAGCCGCGCCCCAGGCGGCGAAAGAGGACCACGTGGCCGAGCCAGGCCGAAGCGACCAGCACCGCCGGAATCCAGACGAAGGGGAAGCTTGCGATGAAGGTGTTGGCCGGATCGCCGGGGATCAGCCGCAGGGGCGTGGGTGCGGCCAGCAAGGCAGTCACCACGGTGACGGCGAGCACCCCTGCCATGACGACGTTCCACGCCTGGAGCACGCGCCGGTCGATTCGGTGGGCGAAAGGAAACAGGGCGAGGGCCGTGATACCCGGGATGATGTCCGCATTGGTTCCCGTCCAGGTCATGGTGGGATGGGCAATGCCCTGGTTGACCGCCGCGTGGAGTCCGAACTCCACCAGCACTCGAAAGGCCTGGAAACCGACTAAGACCTGAAGGGGTAGATCGCCCAGGCGCTCGGTCCAGGGTTGGCGCGCTGCCCAGACGAGAAAGGCCAGCACGACGAGTAGGAGCAAGGGCACTCGCGGGGGGGACCAGTGGTCGAGCAGGCCGCCGGCAGCGAGCCCGCCGGTGAGAAGCAGCCACGCACTGGTGATTCGGGCGGCCCTTCGGCCCGTCTCGGGTCCCGAAGTCCGCGTGATGCCCCAAATTACGCTCCCGGAAACAAGCAGGGGCAGGGCAACGAAGAACCAAAAGAGCAGAGGGGATGGAGCCGGGAGGAGCGCGAGCATCGTCGGGTCGCCTTTCGAGAGCGCGGCGTAGTGGGCTGGGGAGCCGGGCCCCCCGGACGCGCAGGCCGAACGTGGGTCGCTGGCCGCCGGAAGAGCAGGCTAGCGTGCCCGGCGATCGCCTTGGTCGGTCCCCCGCCGCATTCGGCGAGCGGGGATGCTCGATGTCGCCCCGCCCTGGGCGGTCCGCCCGTAGGGCCATCCTTCGAGGAGCCGCCCGCGCTCTCGGGCGGCCAGATTCAGAAAATTCTGATTTTCTTCTGGGGCTACGAGGCGTAGAATGGAGGGTCAAGGAGAAGTGGTTTCCCCACGAACTGTCGATGCCCTTCGTCAGGCCCTCAATTCGATTTGGATTTCCCGTGGCGCCCTTTCGGGCTGCCCTGGGTGCCCCTGTTTTTCGGGGGGCCGGCCTTGTGGCCCCGGCCCCTTCTCTTGTCCCGGCCCCCTATCTCGCACTGGCCCCCTATCTCGCACTGGCCCCCTCTCTCGCACTGGCCCCTTATCTCGCCCTGGTCCTTGGTCTCGCGACGGCTCTTTGTCTCGGGACGGCCGGGCCCGTTCGTGCGGGGCCGCCGGCGGGCTACTACGACTCGGTGACGGCCACCGGCGCTTCGGCTCTGCGCGCCTCGCTCCACGGGGTGATCGACGATCATGTGCGGTTCCCGTACACGTCCAGCGCGACGGACACCTGGGACATTCTCGAGGTGGCGGATCAAAATCCGCTCAACGCATCGGAGATTCTCGACGTTTATAGGAACGCCAGTCTCCCCAAATTCGGTGGCGGCGGCGGCGGATACAACCGGGAGCACAGCTGGCCCAAATCC
>CAWVXN010000099.1:0-8778 GCA_963933695.1 uncultured Myxococcales bacterium
TAGGAGCGTCGGAATCGAGAGTCCCCGAGCCGCATCGTCGAGGGAGTCAATGATCTTCATGGAGCTTGGAGTGAGCCGTCCGTTGACGAACGCCGGATCCCAGTGCCACCGGTAGCGACCGTCTTCTTTGAGACGAAGGTTTTTCTTGAGTCCTTCGAGATCCCGAGAGCGAGGCCGATGGGGGTTGTAGGTCGCGATGGCTTCGGCGGCTTCTTCCAGGCTGGAAAATCCTTGGGGCTTCTGGCTCATGAACTCGAGAATTCGCCGGGCACCATCGATCTCCATCCGCGTGGCGATATCCACGAGCACCAGGGCCGAGGCGGGCGCCGGGCGGTTCTCTTTTTGAGCTCTGCCGAGGGCGAAGAGTGATGACATTCCGCCCAGGGAAGCGCCTACCAGAACGGGCGCTTGTTCGAAGACCTCGCTCACCGCGGTGAGATCGGCTGCGAAGGACTCGTGGTTGTAGTCGCCCCTAGGGCACCAGTCGCTGTCGCCGTGCCCCCGCGCATCCAGGGAAACCGCGTACCAGCCCTCTGCTGCCAGGGCGGCGGCGGTCCCCGCCCAGGCATGGCGGGTCTGCCCCCCTCCGTGCAGGAGCAGAACCGGGGCCGCTTGGGGATTTCCCCAGGCATCGGCACGCAGGGTCAGTCCATCGGGGCTTTTGAAACTGATCCCTTGGCTGGGCGTCGAGGCGTCGTCGCGGTTCACAGGATCGCTTTGACGAGTTCGCACTGGTTCAACTCGGTATAGAGCTGGTCGAGTTGGTCGCGACTGGTCGCGGTGAAGCGGAAGGTATAGGAGACATAGCGCCCCTCTCGACTCGGCCGGGTTTCGATCGTTGATCCGTCGATGTCGGGGACGTGGTGCCGGACGATTTCGATCGCCCTAGCCTGGAACTCGCTCCCGGCGACTCCCATGACCCGTAGGGGGTAGGCACAGGGAAACGTCAGGAGGCTCGGGAGGCCTTCGGCATTTTCCCCGCTGTTGCTCTCTGGACTGGGGCTCTCCATGATTATTCCTAATTCACTCGGTAGTGCGCGCCGTGCTTGACCCGCTCGGCGTTGATGCCCTTGAGGGTTTCTGTGGCATCGGCGGCGATGTCCGCTCCCGCGACTTCATCGTCCTCGGCGCTGAGTTCGGCCATGTCCACCCACTGCGCGTAGATCGGGCGGGTGCGCTCGGTAATGATTCCGGCTTTAAGGAGCGTTTTGATCAAAACACGGAACACATTGGTTCCGTTCGTCATGTCCTGGCGCCGGTCTTGATCGCTGAACGCTTCGAGCACGGCTCCGCGGACCCACTGCCAATCCAAACCGAATTCCTGATAGATCTCCTGCTTCTGCTCGGAGTTGACCAGATTGAAGAGAAGAACCTCAAAGCACTCGGCTGCCCAGGTTTCGACGTGTTCGTGCTCTTCCTCGGTCAACAGGGGAATGGTTCGGTCGGCCCAGATCTTCCCGAACTTGTGATGCGCGGCTTCGTCGGCCATGGTGAAGCGAATCAATTGGCGCAGGACGGGATCCCGGGTGTCTTTTTGAAAGGTGGCGAAGGCCCCCATGGCCAGCCCTTCGATGAGCATTTGCATGCCCACGAGTTTCTTGTAGACCGCGTCGGAGCGGACGATCTGGCCAAGAAGGGATCGCAGGGTGGGTCCTGAGGCCAGGGGGGTCCCCCAGCGGCTGCCGATGTAGTTGGAAAAGCCGGTCACGTGCCGGGCCTCTTCTCGAGTCTGGTTGGCCGCATACTCCTGGGCTCCGGGATCACGCAGGATCGTGGTCAGGCTGGCCGAGAGTGAGAGGGCTCCCTGCTCGCCGTGGAGGATGCTCGACAGCACGAACCGCGTGTTCTGGTTGGCCAATCGGATCTTCTGAGATTCGTCCAACTTGTCCGCTACTTCGGTGTGGAGTTCAATGCAGAACTCCCGGGGCATGATGGTCTCCTCGGCAAGGTTGAAGGGCTCGGCCTTGAAGTCCACGTAGCGCGGGTCCTGGGGATCCCAGAAGTGCTCCTCGGTGGCGGAGATGATCGAGTCAAAGGCGTCACTTCGATCCGCGTACCGGTCCACGTCCACGAGTGCTTCGAAATTGTCGCGGTCCACCGTGTTGTAGACGGGATCGTAGTTGATGGTGCGGTCTGCCATGGGATATCTCCTGGGGTTAGCGGGGCTTGAGAGGCTCGGGGTGGGTGCCGTGCAATTGGATCTGGGTCAGGGTTTCGATCACGACCTCCCGGGGTGCGCGTGAAGTGTCTTCGGCCCACCAAGCCACAACACGCGCCCACATGCCGATCAGCGCCTGGGCAAAGACGTCGGGGTCGATTTCGGCGGGCATTCGTCGCTCGTCCACGAGTTGGCGGCGAACGACGCTGGCGCGATTGGCCATGAGTTGCAGAACGTCGATCTGCACCGCCGTGGCATCGGATTCCCTGCTGAAGAGAATACGGATCAGGTCTCGGTTTTCGGCGGCGAAGCCGACCAGGGCGGTGGCTTGGAGCCGGACGGCCTTTCGGTAATCTCGGGTTGAATCGCTGACCGCGTCCAAACGCCCGGTCAGCCCGGCCAGGGCTTGATCGGTGATCTCGCGGAAGAGGGCGGCCTTGTCGTTGAAGTGGTTATAGAAAGTGCCCGCGGCCACGCCAGCATGGGCGGCGATATCGTGGCTCGTTATCCCATGGAGTCCCTGCTCGGCGAAGAGCGTCTTGCCGCTTTCGAGCAACCGGGCTCGGGTCGCAGCGCGGGCCCTCTCGCCGGCGGTCGAGCGGGAAGCGGTGGACCCAGTGTTCATCGGCGTAGGGGAAGTGACAGGCATGTCAGTGAGTGACAATATCGTCAATTGCGCTTCGGGGCAAACCTCGGTCTGCGGAGGTTTCTCGGGATCCGGTAGGCTGCCATCGGCGTTGTCCCGGGATGCGGAGAATCGACCCGGACGCCAGGGAGGAACTCGGGATGGGTGCAATTCGGACTGCGGCGCGTGCGCTGATCGTGCGGGACGCGCGGTTGCTGCTCACGCACTGCCGCAGCGCCAAGGGGGAATGGTATACCGCTCCCGGCGGCGGTCAGGTCGAGGGTGAACGCCTGCCCGAAACCCTGGCTCGGGAGTGCAGGGAGGAAATCGGCGCCGAAGTGCAGGTGGGCAGACTCCGGTATGTGCGGGACTACATCGTCCGGCATCACGATTTCTCGTATCTCAAGGAATCGGCCCACCAACTGGAGCTCTTCTTCGAGTGCCGTGTGCCGGCGAGCTACCGCGCCCAGAACGGCCCCAGTCCCGATGCGCACCAGGTCGGGGTGATCTGGGCGGATGCCCAAGCCCTCGAATCTTTGAGGGTCTTCCCGACGCGTCTCCGGGACGTGGTGGCCCCGGATGCGGAGTCCCGGCTGCCCGTCTATTGGGGCGACGGGAATTGGGGCGACGAAAATTGGGGCGACGAAAATTAAAGGGACGGGAATTAGCGCGACGGGAATTAGCGCGATGAAAGCTAGTGGGATGGAAATTGGTGGGATGGAAATTGGCGCGATGGAAAATGACGGAACGCCGGCTGAGTTCAGGTCGGTTTCTCAGTCGGGGGCCTGGATGGCGGTCTCCATGCGGACCAGCACCTGCTCCAGAATCTCTCGCGAGGTGGCGAAGTTGAGACGCACGAAATTTTCGAAGCCGGCACCAAAGTTAGTGCCGTCGGAGAGGGCGACCTTTCCGCGCTCCAGAAAGCGTGTGGAGGGTGAGCCCGACCAACCCAGGGCGCTGCAATCGAGCCAAGCCAGGTAGGTCCCCTCGGCGGGCGTGCATCGAATGTCGGGAAAGCGCGTCTCCAGTTCACCCATCAGGTAATTCCGGTTGGCCTCGAGGTAGGCAACGGCCTCGTCGAGCCAGGGCTGACCCTCTCGCCAGGCCGCAATGGTCGCGTAGAGGCCCTGGATTCCCAGGCCGCCTCTCTGGTGCCGGGAGGATTGTCCATCGAAGCGCTTGCGTAAGGCGTCGCTTCCAAAGTGGCCGACCGCGCACCGGAGCCCGGCGATATTGAACGATTTGCTCGCGGAATTGAGTGTGAGGGTGCGGGCTTCGATCTCAGGGGCCAGGGAGGCGAAGGGAATGTGCCGACCCCCGTCGAAAACCAGGTCGGCGTGGATTTCATCGGACACCACGATCAGGTCCTTCTCGAGTACGAGTTCGGCCAGTCTCTCGAGTTCGGCTCGGGTCAGGACCCTGCCCGAAGGGTTGTGGGGGTTGCAGAGCAGGAACAGCTTGGTGGTGGGGTCGATGCTCTCAGCGAGCGCATCAAAGTCGATCGCCCACCCCCCCGGTTGCTGGACCAGTCGGTTTTCGACCAGCCCCCGACCGCTTTCCTCGACGCCCAAGAGGAAAGGCGGGTAGATAGGGGGTTGCACCACGACACTTTCGCCCGGCGAGGTGAAGGCGCCAATGGCGAGATAGAGGCCTTGGACCACTTCGCTAAAAACCTCGACCTGTCGAGGATTGACGGACCAGTCGAAACGTTCCTCCATGCGGTCGGCGAACGCTTCGCGAATCCCCGTGTTGCCCGGGGCGATGGGGTAGCCCACATCCCAAGAATCGAGTGCCCGCTTCAGCGCTTGCTGGATCGGCGCCGCGATGGGGAAGTCCATTTCGGCCACCCAAGCCGGAAGAATATCCGCGGGATAGGCGTGCCATTTTTCGCTTTTACGGCTTCGTAGGATTTCGATGTCGAGTCCGTCGAATCGGGCTCCAGCCATGGTGATTTCCTTGAGTCGGTTAAAGGGGTGGGGCATCAGGACGCGCTCGGCGCCGGCGGACAATAGCCGATCAGCCGGATCCTCCGTAGAGAAGGCGCGGGGTGGGGCAGGGTGCTACGCAATGGCGAGCCGATCCGGCACCGGATCCTGAGCCCTTTCGGCGCCGATTTTCCATTGGACTAGATCGGCGAACCGGGCCAAGCGAGGGGAGAGATGGCGGGAGTATCGTATGACGTCGTAGTGATCGGTGGGGGGCCTGGGGGCTATCCGGCGGCGATCCGCGCCCGGCAACTCGGGCTCAGCGTGGCGCTGGTGGAGCGCGAACACCTGGGCGGAATTTGTCTCAATTGGGGATGCATCCCTACCAAGGCCCTGCTGCGTTCCAGCGAGGTCGGACACCTCCTCTCCCGGTTGAGTGAATTCGGATACTCGGCCAGTGAGATTCATTTTGACATCGATGCTGTGGTCAAGCGTTCGCGAAAAATTTCCAAGCGCCTGGCCACAGGCGTCAAGGCTCTGCTCAAAAAGAACAAGGTCGACGTGTTCGAGGGTTCGGCGCGCTTGGCGGCGGCGGGAAGCGTCCTAGTAGAAAAGGACGGCCAGCTTTCGGCGGAACTCGAGGCACGTAACGTGGTTCTTGCCACGGGTGCACGTGCTCGTTCTTTGCCGGGTCTTGAGCCCGACGGGAAGATCGTCTGGACCTACAAGGAGGCCATGGTCCCCGAGTCAATGCCGGCTTCCTTGCTGGTGGTGGGGGCGGGGGCGATCGGGATGGAGTTCGCCAGTTTCTACCGGGATCTGGGAGCCGAGGTGACGGTGGTGGAGGCGCTGCCCAGGGTCCTGCCCGTAGAGGACGCCGAGATTTCGGCGCACGCCCAAAAGCGGTTCGAGCGCCAAGGCATTCGCATTCATGTCGATTCGGTGGTCAAGCAACTCGATCGCCGGGAGGATGGAGCCAGTGTGCTGATCGAGTCGGCCGGAGGGGAGACGCTCAGCATTGAGGCCGAACGAGTGATTCTGGCTGTGGGGATTGAAGGCAATTTCGAAAATCTCGGGCTAGAGGGCACTGCGGTGAAAATTGACCGCACCCACGTGGTCACCAACGAGTGGATGGAAACCGGCGAGCCCGGAATCTATGCGGTCGGTGATCTGGCCGGCCCTCCTTGGCTTGCCCACAAGGCGACCCACGAGGGCATTCTGGTCGCCGAGAGAATTGCGGGTGTGCCGGGTGCCCATCCCTTGAACAAGAGTCGAATTCCAGGATGCACCTATTGCCGCCCTCAGGTGGCGAGCGTGGGGTTGACCGAAGAAGCCGCTCGTGCCGAGGGGTACGCCTTGAAAATTGGACGTTTCCCGTTTGTGGGCAATGGCAAGGCCATCGCTCTCGGCGAATCCGACGGTCTCGTCAAGACGATTTTCGATGAAGCCACGGGTGAGCTACTGGGGGCCCACATGATCGGCGCCGAGGTCACCGAGCTGATTCAGGGCTTTGTCCTCGCCATGAATCTGGAAACCACCGAAGCCGAATTGATGCAGACAGTTTTCGCTCACCCAACCCTCTCGGAAATGATGCACGAGTCTGTTCTCGAAGCCTGGGACCAGGCGATCCACATCTGAAGGTCGGCTGGAGAAGCCCAGGCTATGGAATATTCGACGTCGAGTCCCGGGAGCGGGCGAACCCCGAAGCCGCCCTGGCTGAAAATACAGCTGCGTTCTTCGCCAATCGTCGAGGAAACCCGAGAATTGGTTCGGGCCAGTGGGCTGAATACTGTTTGTGAAGAGGCCGCCTGTCCGAACCTTGTGGACTGCTGGTCAAAACGCCACGCCACGGTGATGATCCTCGGCCGGGTCTGCACCCGGGCTTGCGCGTTCTGTAATGTCGCCACGGGTCGCCCGGATCCGGTGGACCCAGGCGAGCCCGCTCGTCTGGCCGACGCCGTGGCCCAGTTACGCCTCGCCCATGTAGTGGTGACCTCGGTGGATCGAGATGATCTGGAGGATGGAGGGGCGAGCCATTTTGTCGCGTGCATGGAGGCGCTTCGCAGTCGGTCCCCGGAGACTTCCCTCGAAATTCTCACACCGGATTTTCGCCACAAGCGGGGAGCAGTGGAAACTGTGGTGTCCGGGGGCCCCGATGTTTTCAACCACAATCTAGAAACCGTACCGAGCCTTTACCGTCGAATTCGCCCGGGTGCCGACTATGCGCACTCGCTCTCCGTGCTGGCCCGGGCGAAAGCCCAATTGCCCACGGTCTTTACCAAGTCCGGGATCATGCTGGGCTTGGGGGAAACCGAACGCGAGGTGCTGGCACTCATGGATGATCTGCGCGGGGCGGACGTCGACTTCTTGACCTTGGGTCAATACCTGCGTCCGACCCCGAGTCACGCGCCCGTGGCACGCTATGTCGAACCCGAAGCGTTTACCGCGTATGGAGAGGCTGCCCGGGAGAAGGGGTTTCTCCTGGTAGCGTCCTCTCCTCTGACTCGCTCCTCCCACCATGCCGGTGAGGATTTTGCTCGCCTGAGAGCCGCTCGCCGGGCAAGGGTCTAACTCTCCGAGTCAGGACTCTTCTTTTTGAGCGCGCTGCGCTCCATGTACCAGTTGATGGTCTCGCTGACTTCGTTGCGTTCGGCCCTCAGGAACTGCCCGACGGCGTCCGCTAGGCGCGGCTCCCGCAGGAAGTGGGCGCTTCGGGTGGGTTGAGGGTCGAAGCCGCGCAACTGCTTGTAATTTCCGCCCGCACCGGGTTCGAAACGTCCAAGGCCGGCGTTGATGCAGTACTCGATGGCCGCGTAGTAGCAGACATTGAAGTGGAGGTGCCGCAAGGATCGGGTGGCGCCCCAGTAGCGGCCGTAGAGAACGTCGCCCTTGGCGACGTTGAACGTCCCGCCGATGAGTTGCTCGCCTTGCCGGGCGACAATGAAAACGAGACGCTCCCGAAAGTGGTCGCGGAGGAGTTCGAAGAGGGGGAAGTTCAGGTACTGGCGCCCATAGAAGTGCTCCTGGACGGTGGCTTTGTAGAACTCGTACATGGGCGGAAAGAGATCATCCGGGATTTCGCTGCCGACGTAAGTTTCGATTACGACACCCTGGTGCTCGAGTTCCCGTCGTTCCCGTCGAATCTGATTGCGGCGCTTGCTACGGAATCGGGCCAGATAGTCTTCAAAGGAGCCATAGCCGTCGTTGACCCAGTGGTACTGGAGGCCGAATCGGACCTGGAAGTCCAACTTTTCCAGTGCGTCGAGCTCTTCGTCCTGGCAGAAGTTGACGTGGACGCCGGAGATCTCGTTGGCGATGCAGGTGTCGCGAAGCGCTTCGCCAAGAAGGGCGATCCAGCGGCCGCGATCCTCTCCCGGGGCGGCGAGAAAACGCGCCCCGGTGACAGGCGTGAAGGGCACTCCCACCAGAATTTTGGGGTAGTAGGGAATGCCCGCCCGCTGAGAGGCATCCGCCCAACCCCAGTCGAAGACGAACTCACCCTCGCTATGGAGTTTCAGGTAGAGGGGGCAAGCGGCAACCAAGCGGCCGTTTTCCCGGGCAACCAGCGGCCTGGATTCCCAGCCGGTCTTACCGCCTACGGCACCCGCTTTCTCGAGGGAAGCGAGCCAATCCCATTCGAGGAAGGGAGACTCGTCGCCCACCAGAGCGTTCCATTCATCGGCAGGGAGCGAGGCCACGCCTTCTGCCATTTCAAGATCGGCCATTGTCTTTCAGTCTAACCTCTTGGGGCGTGAACAGGGGCGGGCCGAATGTGCCGGTGGGGGCTAAGGTTGCGTCTGGGATTCTTTGAAAATCGGCTGGGTCTATCGGGAAAGCTTGAGCGGGACGATGAAGAGGCAGACGGTGACCATTGGTTCGGGTTCGGGTTCGGGTTCGGGTTCGAACGGGAATTCGCCCGATGATCCTAGGGGAGAGGGAGGGCTCGCGACCGAGATCCGAAAAAAGGTCGCCCGGCCCGACAAGTACAAGGTCCTCCTCTACAACGATGATTTTACACCCATGGAGTTCGTGGTGATGGTTCTCGAGAAGATTTTCGGAAAAGGTCCCTC
>CAWVXN010000100.1:0-8751 GCA_963933695.1 uncultured Myxococcales bacterium
CGGCATGGCCCGAGCCAGCACTCGGCACGAGTTCTGGAATCACCCATTCCAGGGGCTCACCTACCTTCTGGCGCTGCCCGTCACCGGGGTCATGGCCGCCGGGGCGATCCGCCTCTGGCAACGCTCCCTGGTGGATCCGTCCCTCGGCCGACGGCTCGTTTTGAGCATGCACACCGCAGTGCTCTTCGGTCTGGCCTTCTCTCTGCTCTTGATCAGCCTACGCCTGCCCTTCTACGCCCAGGCCAAAGCCTTTTACCTTCTTTGTGCAGTCCTTCCCCTCGCCCTGGCCAGCGCCGAGGGGCTGGGCGGGGCGGCGAGATGGCTCGGGCGATCTTCCGGCCCTTGGCCACGCGCTCTCCGCTGCATGGGGCTCGGATGGCTGACAAGCCTGGCGGCATGCATCGTCCTTGCCCACTTGGGCTAAGCCGTCCTAGACCTGCACCTTCCTAGAGCTAGACCGTCCTAGACCTGGAAGGGCTCGGACGAGACCGTCCGCGCGCACGGAGTCCCGAGGCGGAAGCTGCCCCGGTGCCGTCGGGAAGGTGAGGCGAGACGGTCGCGAGGGGGGGCGACACCCCCCCCTCGCTGATCTCTACCAGGCCTGACGCTCCTCGCGGTGTCGAATGGGCCCCACCGAACCAGGAGAACGCTGGATGCAAGCGCTGACCCCGCTTTGGCCCACCTGATAACGACAGTGGAAGCCTCAGCAAAGAGCCAATTCGGCGTAGGGATCGACCAATCTGTACCGCAAATTGTTCGACTGGCAATGATCCGAGGGGCCCTCGAGCCCGGTCTCCAAATCGCGAGAGAATTAAAATCCCATTTAAATTCAAATAGATACGGAAGTGCCGAGTCTGAGACAGCAGCCGGAGAAAATAATTCTAGGGGAATTTTCTGATGGCGTTCGAAAAAGATCTGACGGCCTGGCCCGTCACGCCAACTCCAAGTTCGCGAAGCGGAGCATCACCGTTTTGACCCCCACCCGGGCGAAGCGAATCTTGAGTTTCTGGTTGACCCCGCCACCGATCACTTCGAGGATCACGCCGTCCCCAAAAACCGGGTGGCGGACGCGCATGCCCGACTGAACCTCGCCATCGACATCGGCGCTTTCCTGAGAATACGAGTAATCGAAGGATGCCTCGGACCCCTCCGCCGACCGCCCCCGGCGGCGACTCGCGGTTCCCCGGCCCAGAACCTCGACCAGGTTGCCCGGAATTTCATCGAGGAAGCGGCTCGGCGACTGCAGGCTCCGCTCACCGAAACGCCGCCGCTCGGCGGCGTGGGTGATATTCAACTGCTCCATGGCCCGGGTCATGGCGACATAACACAGGCGCCGCTCCTCCTCGATTCCCTCTCCATCCCCAGCCGAACTCGCATGAGGGAAAATCCGCTCCTCCATGCCCACGAGGAACACGACGGGGAATTCGAGCCCCTTCGAGGAGTGGACCGTCATCAACGAAACCCGATCACTGCGATCCTCCCACCTGTCGAGATCCGAAATCAACGCGACCTGATCGAGGAAAAGTTCGAGTTCGCTGCGGTCGTCGTCGAGAGCCCCCTCGTTGGCTGCGTGAAAATCACGGGCACTGGTCATCAGTTCGAGCAGGTTATCCCGCCGGGCTTCAGCCTCGGGGGTCCCCTCCTTGGCCAGCCCATCCATGTAGCCCGTTCGCTCAAGGGTTCGACCGATCAATTGATCGAGGGGCCGTGAGGCGGCTTCGCTCCGAAGCTCGTCCAGGAGGGCCAGGAAACCCTGGATCTTTCCGGAAATACGTGCCGGCGCGCCCTGACTGAAATCGGCCAAGCCCTGGCTAAGCGAGGTCTGCTGGGTCGCCGCCAGGGCGCTCACGCGATCCATCGTCGTTTTTCCGATTCCCCGGGCGGGCTTGTTCACAATGCGCAGCAGGGCCTGATCGTCCAGGGGATTGATAAGCAGTCGCAGATACGCCATCGCATCCTTGACCTCGGCGCGATCGTAGAAACGAACGCCCCCCACCACGGCATACGGAATATTGTACTTGAGAAGCTCCTCCTCAAAGGCGCGGGACTGGGCGTTGGTCCGATAGAGAATCGCGAAATTGCTGTAGGCCCGGGCATCCGTAGAACTGGCGGTGGCGATCCGCCGAATCACATACGACGCTTCTTCCCGGTCGTCGTCGGCTTCGAAGAACTGGATCAGGTCACCGCCTTCGCGCTCGGTGAAAAGTTTCTTGTCCTTTCGCTCGATGTTGTTGGCCACCACCGCCGACGCCCCGGACAAAATGGGTTGGGTCGACCGGTAGTTTCGTTCGAGCTTGATCACCGTGGCTTCGGTGTAGTCCTGCTCGAAATCGAGAATGTTCCGGACATTCGCTCCTCGCCAGCCATAGATCGATTGGTCGGGGTCGCCCACCACACACAGGTTGCGATGATTGCCTGCCAACAGATTCACCAACTGGAATTGAATGCCATTGGTGTCTTGGAACTCGTCGACCAGAACGTATTGCCAGCGCCGTTGGTAATACTCGAGAACTCGCGGAAATTGTTTAAAGAGTTCAACCGTCTGCATCAGAAGATCGCCAAAATCCAGAGCATTGGCGTCGAGCAGCATTCGCTGATAGATGCCGTAGAAGCGAGCCGAAAGTTCATCGTCAATGTCGTAGGCCGAAGAAGCGGCCTCGGCGGGGAGAATGCCCGCGTTCTTCCACTGGTCGATGCGCCAACGAATCCTCTTGGGGTCGTTGACCTTGGGATCCATTCCCTCCCTCTTCAACGCCTGCTTGATCACCCCAATGCTGTCGGCATCGTCGTAGATGACAAAGCCCCGACTGCGGCCCATATGACCAATTTCCCGGCGAAGGATTCGCACACAGATCGAGTGAAACGTGCCGATGGCGAGATCGCTGGCTTCCGGGCCGAGCAATTTTTCAACTCGCTCCTTCATTTCGCCGGCGGCTTTATTGGTGAAAGTAACCGCCAGCAAACCCGTACCCGGGATCCCGCAAACGCCGATCAAGTAGGCGATGCGGCTGGTGAGCACCCGGGTCTTGCCACTCCCGGCGCCAGCGAGCACCAGAAGAGGCCCTTCCGTGGTCTCCACGGCACGCAATTGTTCGGGGTTTAGGCCTTGGGTAATCGATTCAGCGAGCACGGTATGCCTCTTTCACCACCCTGGGGTGGCGGTCTGGGAGAAGTCATTTCCAGGTCTGGGGGATCGGACCAGACTATCGGACGGCGGCCCAGGACTCAAACACACCGGCGCATTAATCCCGATGGCGCCGCGGGCGCGTTATCCTGAGCGTCCGACATTCAAGGAGGGCCTCCCATGAACCATCCCGAAGCCGAAATCCGCGCCACCCATGACCGCTTCCTGGCGACTCGGGGGGCCATCGAAGGACTCGAGCAGCCCTGGGGCGCCCTCGCCGAATTCTTTAGCGAGGACGCCTGGTATGTCGACCCCGCCTGGGGCCGGGTCGAGGGGCTCGGGGCTATTCGGAAATTCTTCGGCGAGAGCATGCTCGGACTCGAGGACTGGTCTTTCCCCACCCAGTGGACCCTGGTGGAGGGCAATCGCCTAGTCAGTTGCTGGCTGAATCGCCTGCCCGGCCAGCGATCCGACGCGAGCCACTTTGAAGCCCCGGGGATCTCCACATTTGAGTACGCGGGAGAGGGCAAGTTCGCTTCTTGCTACGACCTGCTCAATATGGCGCACATCCGTGAATTGATCGTGGAGAGCGGCTGGCGCCCGGGCCCCGGAGCCGTGGCTCCCCCCCGCAACCCCCCGCGCTGATCCCAGAGGGTCGGCCGAGCCTGTTGCCCGGGAGAAAAACAGCATGGGCAAAAAAGTTCCTGGTCATGCCGCGAAAGAAATCTCCCCAATTCTTGAACTACTCGACAGTCACACTCTTAGCGAGGTTGCGGGGCTGGTCCACGTCGGTCCCGCGCAATGTCGCAATGTGATACGCCAACAATTGCAGCGGGATCACGGCCAGAATCGACGTCAGGAATTCGCCAAGGTCCGGAATGTAAACGACTTCGTTGGCCTTCTCCGAGAGTTCGGTATTTCCTTCGGTGGCCACGGCGATTACCCGCCCATCCCGGGCGCGGACTTGTTCTAGGTTGGAGACGAGCTTGTCGTAGAGCGGTCCTTGGTTGGCAATCACCACCACCGGCATATTTTCGTCGATCAGCGCAATCGGCCCATGCTTCATCTCGCCCGCCGCGTAGCCCTCGGCGTGGATGTACGAAATTTCCTTGAGCTTCAGCGCACCCTCCATGGCAATGGGAAACATGATCCCCCGGCCCAGGAAGAGGAAATCCTCGGCCTTGAAATAACGCCGGGCGATGGCGGCGAGTTCACTGTCGAGACCCAGGGCTTCTTCGACCAGGCGGGGCAGGCGCATCAGGTCGTGGAGCCGCTCGGCCAGGGGTTCCCCGCTAAGGCGACCCCGAACATTCGCCAGTTTGAGCGCCAGCAGGTACAGGGCGACCACCTGGGTGACAAAGGCCTTGGTGGAGGCCACGCCAATCTCGGGACCGGCATGGGTATAGAGCACATCATCGCTCTCCCGGGCGATGGTCGATTCACGCACGTTGCAAATGCTCAGAATTCGGGCTCCCTGGGCTCTGCCCTCGCGCAGGGCGGCCAGGGTATCGGCGGTCTCGCCGGACTGGGAGACGGGCACCACCATGCAGTCGGAACCAAGGATCGGACTGCGATAACGAAACTCGCTGGCAAGATCGACCTCGCAGGGAATACCCGCGATCTGCTCGATCATGTACTTGCCTACGTGACAGGCATAGGACGCCGTCCCGCAAGCCACGAGACTGACCATACGAAAGCCATCGACTTGGTCCCGGTCAAATTCGATCCCGTCGAGATCCACGGTCAATTCCGCTTCGTTTACCCGTGTGCCGATGGTGTCGGTAATCGCCCGTGGCTGCTCGAAGATCTCCTTTTGCATGAAGTGGTCATAGCCGCCGCGTTCGGCGGAAACCGGGTCCCATTGAATCGTCATGAAATCGCGCTCCAAGGGGCTCCCCTCGATGTCGACGATCTCCAGACCGTTGGCCGAAAGCAAGGCGAAGTCCCCGTCCCACAGCGTGATCATTTCCCGGGTGTAGGGCAGGATCGCGGGAATATCGCTGCCCAAAAATGCCTGCTTTTCGCCTTGGCCCACGATGATTGGACTTCCGCCATTCTTGGCCGCCACAATGTGGGCGGGATCCGTATCCGACATGGCGCCCAGGGCATAGGAGCCCACCAGCTGGGCGCACGACTCGCGGACCGCCGTCATCAGGTCTTTGCCCTCACGAATCCGGCGATCGATCAGGTGGGCAATCAGCTCGGTATCCGTGTCCGAGAGAATTTCCGCACCCGATGCTTCGAGTTCGGCACGCAGTGCCCGGTAGTTTTCGATGATCCCGTTGTGAACGATCACCACCGAGCCCGCACGATGGGGATGAGCATTTCGTTCGGAGGGTTTGCCGTGGGTGGCCCAGCGGGTATGCCCGAGGCCGATATGTCCCTCAAGCGGTTTTTCACGGAGGACGGCTTCGAGATTGACCAACTTGCCCTTGGCACGGCGCACCTTGATGGTCGGGCCTTCGAGAGTCGCCACCCCGGCCGAGTCGTAGCCGCGGTATTCCAAACGACGCAATCCGTCCACCAGCACGTCTACCGCGCGATGTTCCTGGCCGATATAACCGACAATTCCGCACATTATCCTATTCCCCTAAATTTCCGTCCTGGCGCCTCTGCCCTCGGGCATTTCTCCGGGCGATGGGACCCATTTTGCCTACTCGCCCTGAGAACCGTCCTTCTTCTCCGCACCCCGAGTCGCTCCAGGTGTCCTTGCCCCAGACTCTTCCCCCGAAACCGAGGAAGGACCGCGGCCCTCCTTGCGCGCCACCCAGCCCTCTATATTGCGCTGGCGAGCCCGGGCCACGCCCAGAGCATCCGCCGGCACGTTTTGGGAGATGGTCGAGCCCGCCGCCAGGAAGGCCCGCGCCTGGATCTCCACCGGCGAGATCAGATTCACGTTGCACCCGACAAAAGCACCATCGGCCACCTTGCTGCGACTCTTCGCGTACCCGTCATAATTGACCACCACCGCACCACAACCGAAGTTCACGTTGGAACCCACGTCCGCGTCTCCGATATAGGTAAGGTGCGCAGACTTGCTGCCGGGCCCCAGAGTCGAGTTCTTCACTTCGACGAAGTTGCCGATCTTGACGCCGTCCATGAGATGCGACTGGGGGCGCAAATGCGAGTAGGGACCAAAGACGACATCGGCATCCAAGCGACTGTCCTCGATATAACAGTTGGCCTTGATGGAAACGCCCTGACCGATCACCGTGGTGCCGGTAATGCAGCAACCCGGTTCGATCACCGTGTCTACACCGATCTGCACCGTCGCATCGATGTAGGTGGTTTCGGGGTCGACTAGGGTCACGCCGTTGGCCATCCATCCCTTGTTGATCCGTTGGCGCATGACGCGACTGGCCTGGGCAAGTTGACTCCGGTCGTTGATCCCGAGGCATTCGTCCGAATCTTCGATCCGAAGCGCTTCCACGCGATGCCCGGTCTCCACCGCGTAGCCGACAACGTCGGTCAGATAGAGTTCGCCCTGGTTGTTGCCCGCCTCGATATTCCCGAGCCCGGCCCAGAGAAGGGC
This sequence comes from uncultured Myxococcales bacterium, assembly GCA_963933695.1. Classification (GTDB taxonomy): domain Bacteria; phylum Myxococcota_A; class UBA9160; order UBA9160; family UBA4427; genus JAZXM01. The sequence goes on from CAWVXN010000100.1 coordinate 6,657, forward strand.
GGAAGAGACCAGGTAGACCCCGGTATTGCGCTCCTCCAGGGCAAGCTCCTCGGGGCTCGCATCCTGGGCCTCGACAATCCGCTCCACCCTGCCCTCGGAGTCCCGCACCACACGGCCCGGGATATCGCCCACCGCTGTCAGCATCGTCAGGTCGGCCCCGGTCTCCGCCTTCAGGGCGCACATGCGCAAAAGGGTTTCGGCGCGCAGCAACGGCGTGTCGCCGTTGAGGACCAGCACATCCCCATCAAAATCAGCCAGGCTCTCCTCGGCCATCATGACCGCGTGGCCCGTACCCTTCTGCTCGGCCTGCACCACGAACTCGGCGCCCTCGCCCAGGATTTCGCTGACCGCTTCGGCGTCGCGCCCCACCACCACGATCAGTCGCTCGGGTTCGATTTCTCCGGCCACCCCCTGGATATGGCTGAGCATGGGCACCCCGCAAATTTCGTGGAGTACTTTGGCGCGCCGGGAACGCATCCGCGTCCCCTGACCCGCGGCCAGAACCACGACTGCGATCCGGCGAATCGTCTCAGCACCACCCATCGAACGGCCTTTCTTCAGGTGGGCGCTTGCCCACTCATCCAATTCTTGGATTGTTATCGGAATCTTGCAGCCCAAGCCCAAGCCCGGCCAACGTTAACCCGTAACAGACCCCGCCCGAACAGGATCTCCCCCTCAATCCGTCCCCAACTCCCCCCCAACCCGTCGCCCCCAAGGGGAGTCAAGGAAGGTGGCAGAAAAGGTGGGGTGAGGCGTATTGCCGACAGGCGGTCCCGATTCTAGGCTGGGCCTCGCCGTTCTCAACCAAACGATCGCCGGAAGCCCCGGCCTCAGGCTACCCGTTCGGCTCGGAGTCCCCCATCCAGGTATTCGGCAATACCCGCGGCCTCAAGGCCAGCCAAGTCAAGCAACTCGACCGTCTCTTTCAGCGGCGGTTGCCCGCCGATCGACTGGTGAGCAACGAATTCGCTCGGCAGTTGAGCGAAATCAGCCACGACATCCGCCGGCAGGTGGGCGCCCTCGTCGATCGCCGGGGCGATGTCCAACACGTGATGGTGGGGGACGCCCGGGCCATCGAATTGCCCGATTGGGGACGCTTGCGCGCCGGTCGCGGCCGACTCCGCGGCCTTCGCTGCATTCATACCCACCTCGCCGAGGAGGGGTTGTCCGTGGACGACCTCACCGACCTGGCCGTGCTGCGCCTCGATGCCATGGTGAGTATCGGTGTGCTCGAGGACGGCCTTCCCGGCTTGGCCCACACCGCCTTTCTGGCGCCGGCCAACGACGACGACCGGGCCACGGAACGACTTCCTCCCTGCCATCCGGCTGAACTCGACATCGACTTCGCGGTGTATATCCGCGACCTCGAAAACGAACTGACCCGGGCCACCGGCGTCCACGAGATTGCGGGCCGGGAGCGAGCGCTGTTGGTCTCGGTCAGCGCGGGCCGGGACCGAGAAACCCTCGAAATTCATATCGACGAATTGAAGGAACTCGCCCGAACCGCGGGTGTCGAGGTCGCGGGCACCATCACCCAGAACCGCAACAAGCCCGACCCCAAAACCGTGATCGGCGCGGGCAAGCTCTCGGACCTCGTGATCCGCTGCTTTCAACAAGACATTGACCTGGTGATTTTTGACCAGGACCTAGAACCCGGCCAGGCGCGAAACTTGGCCGACCGCATGGAACTGCGGGTCATCGATCGCACCCAGCTGATTCTCGATATTTTCGCTCAGCGGGCCACCACCGCCGACGGCAAGCTTCAAGTGGAGTTGGCCCAACTCCGCTACCGCATGCCCCGGCTTTCCCAGCGCGCCGACCTTTCCCTCTCGCGCCTGGCGGGCGGCATCGGGGGGCGCGGGCCCGGGGAGAGCCGGCTCGAGAACGATCGACGTCGGGTCCGAGAACGAATTGTCCGGCTTGAGCGAGACATCAAGCGCCTGGCCTCCCAACGCCAAGGGCGCCGACAACGACGCGGGCGGCGGGCCGTGCCCGTACTCTCAATCGTGGGCTACACCAACGCCGGAAAGAGCACGCTCTTGCGGGCCCTCACCCAGTCCGAGGTCTTCGTCGAGGACAAACTCTTCGCCACCCT
>CAWVXN010000101.1:0-8636 GCA_963933695.1 uncultured Myxococcales bacterium
CGCTCGAGGATGTGGGGCGCTACGAGCTGGAGATGCTCGAGTGGATGCGGTCCAGCCACTCCGAAATTCTCGAGGAAATCGCTTCCTCAGGAAAATTTTCGGAGGAAACGGAACAAAAAGTAGTCGCCGCCCTGGATGACTTCGGCAAGATTTTCCAACCGTCTAAGACGGGTGGGAGTTCGGAAGAGGCAGCCTGATCCTTGGCCACTCTAAGCGATATCAAGCGACGGATAACGAGTATCCGATCGACTCAGAAAATCACCAGCGCCATGAAGATGGTGTCCGCGGCGAAATTGCGTCGAGCCCAGGACGCCATCGAATCGGCGCGTCCTTACGCCCAGCGAATGCGGGAAACCCTCGAAGAAGTGGGAAGTGCCGAGGCCAACCACCCTCTCTTCGAGCAACGCGAAGAAAAAAATCACGTAGAGGTTGTCGTGATTACTTCGGATCGCGGACTCGCGGGGGCGTACAATAGTCAGGTCATCAAGGCGACGGAACGTCTTGTTCGATCACGCAGGTCGGAGTCCTCGAAGGTCTCTCTGACAATCGTCGGCAAGAAGGCGTCGGATTATTTCAAGGGGCCGAGGGGAGTGGACGTCTCGAGTTCGAGACCGGTCGGGCCGAACGTGACCTACCTGGAGGCGAAGCAAGTCGCCGCGGGCCTAATCGCACGCTTTGAAAGCGGCGAGGTGGACGAGGTTGTCGTCGTTCACAACGAATTTCTTTCGATGATGACCCAGCCGGTGAAAATTGTTTCCTTGCTTCCCTTTGTGCCGCCCCAAGAAAAGGCGGGGGAAGGTGGCGAGGAAGAAGACCGGGCGCCCTACGAAGTAGAGCCCAACGCGGAGAGGCTGCTGGCGACTTTGGTTCCGAAGGCGGTCGAAGTCGAACTGTTTCGCGCGTTGCTCGAAAACCAGGCTGGGGAACATGCAGCGCGTATGACAGCCATGGAAAACGCGACCAAGAATACAGAGGAGTTAATCGAAAAATTGACCCTCGTGTACAACCGAGCCCGACAGGCTGCGATTACGAGCGAACTCGTTGAAATTATCACCGGCGCCCAGGCGCAGGAGTAAACGCCGGCGGGCGCGCGCCCGAGCGGAGAACATGTGACCCCCGTTCCGTCGGGACCGGGGTGAATCGAATCAAGGGGAGAAGAAATGCAGAGCGGAAAAATCATACAGGTAATGGGACCCGTCGTAGACGTCGAGTTTCCCCCCGGCGATATTCCGGAGATCATGACGGCCCTTCGCACGACTAATCCGGGCATCGACGACCGGGAGGACAACCTTGTGGTCGAGGTGGCCCTGCATCTCGGCGAGAATACGGTGCGCTGCATCGCCATGGATACCACCGATGGCCTCAGGCGTGGTCAGGATGTGCGGAGCACCGGGGAGCCGATCTCGATTCCGGTGGGTCCGGAAACCCTGGGCCGGATCATGAACGTAATTGGCGAACCGGTGGACGAGCGCGGTCCGATCAACGCCAAAATGACCTACCCCATTCACCGGCCTGCGCCGGAATTTGTGGATCAGTCCACGGCTGTGGAAATTCTCGAGACGGGAATTAAGGTCGTGGACCTGATTGCTCCGTATCCCAAGGGCGGCAAGGTCGGCCTTTTTGGTGGAGCGGGAGTAGGCAAGACCGTGGTCATCATGGAGCTGATCAACAATATCGCCAAGGAGCACTCGGGCTATTCGGTGTTTGGCGGTGTGGGAGAGCGGACCCGAGAGGGCAACGATCTCTGGAATGAGATGGCCGAAGCCGTGCTCGCTGACGGTTCGACGGTGCTCGATAAAACCGCTCTTGTCTACGGCCAGATGAACGAACCGCCCGGGGCACGTGCCAGGGTGGGTCTTTCCGCATTGACGGCGGCTGAGTACTTCCGGGACGAGGAGGGCAAGGATGTTTTGCTCTTTATCGACAACATCTTTCGTTTCACCCAGGCGGGCTCCGAGGTCTCGGCATTGTTGGGCCGGATTCCGTCGGCGGTGGGCTATCAGCCGACCTTGGCCACGGATATGGGTGAGCTTCAGGAACGGATCACCTCAACCAAGAAAGGCTCGATCACCTCGGTCCAGGCGATCTACGTGCCCGCGGATGATATGACGGACCCGGCTCCAGCCACGGCATTCACCCATCTCGACGCGACCACGGTGCTCAACCGGGCGCTCACCGAGATTGGCATTTACCCTGCGGTGGATCCTCTGGACTCCAATTCCCGGATTCTCGATCCCCAGATTGTTGGTGATGATCATTACGAGGTTGCGCGGGCGGTGCAGAAAACGCTCCAGCAATACAAGGACCTGCAGGACATCATCGCGATTCTCGGCATGGACGAACTCTCCGAAGAGGACAAGATCACGGTGGCGCGTGCCCGGAAGATCCAGCGTTTTCTCTCCCAGCCGTTTTCGGTGGCGGAGCAGTTTACGGGAACGCCGGGTACCTATGTGCGTCTCGAGGACACGATTAGGGGTTTCAGAGAACTGCTTGAAGGCAAGCATGATGATTTGCCCGAGCAGGCCTTCTACATGGTGGGCACCATCGAGGAAGCCCGCGAGAAGGCGAAGACCCTGACCGACTAAAGGCCCCGAGAAGGTGTTCGGCGCATTGGCGTCGCACTCGGTGAATGAAAACGGGAGTTCCAGATATGCCGCTCGATCTAATAGTTGTGACGCCGCAAGGGGAGGCCTTTTCGGAAGTCGTCGAACAGGTTGTCTTGCCCGGAGCCGAAGGCGAGTTTGGCGTGTTGGAAAATCACGAAAAATTTCTCACAGCGCTCAAGCCGGGGGCCGTGGAGATCAAGCTCCCCGACGGCACTACCGAGTGGGCGGCGATTAGCGATGGTTTTGCCGAGGTGACCGCGAGCCAAGTGGTGGTTTTAGTGGACGAGTGTTTCAAGGCCCACGAAATCGATCTCGAGCACGTTCAGCACACCCGGGCCGAAGCCGAGCGCGAGCTAGCGGAACTGCTTGAGAAGCTCGAAACCGAAGAAGCCCGCGCGCAGCTTGAGGCCACCCTGGTGAGGGCCACCGCAATGATCGAAGTACACGGCCGACACCACAGCTGAGGGCGCCCGGCGCCCGGTGTCGTTGGTTGCGCCCAGGGGTCGGAATTTCTGGGCCAAGCCTAATCCCGTCCGGCCGATGCCTTTAATTTGACTTTCCCCTCGCTCACCACGACCCGAAAGTTGACTTGGTTGCAGCCCAAGCGTTCCTTGAGTGCGGCTTCCTGGCGGTCGATGGCCGACTTGAGCTTGGCCGGGGTGAGGTTGGTTACGTCCTGCCCGCAGGTTCGCGCGGCATCGCGGTAGGCTTCGAAGAGCGCTTGCCTTTTCCCGGACGAACTGGGGACCGGCGGTGGGGCGATCTTGCTGCTGGGATCTCGCAGGTGGGCTTTGAAGACGTGACGCTTGTAGGTTCCGGCCTCGATTTCTCGCAGGGTTGCATCCCATTGGCGCTTCATCGCCTGGAAACGTGAATTGAGCGAGTTGAATCGGAAGCGCAGCGCAGTGTTTCGGATGGGCGTACCGCTGGCACGAAGAAAGCGCTTCTGGACCTCGCCGCGCAGGTTGCCGGGCTCACGCGGGTGGCGGCCGAGGAAATAGTGCTCGTAATCGATCTTCAACTGCCTGAGCTTGAGGTCGAGTTCCTGGAGTTCGTCTTCAAAGGTCGTCAAGTTGCTCTCTCCTGGCCCGGGCACAGGCCGCCGATCCACCCCTCGCTCGGGCCCGCCGGAGCGCACAGTAGTCCGGATCTCCCCTCCCGGTCCAGCGCTTCAGGGGCCATTTTCGAAATCGGTAGGCAATTGAGGGCGAACCCGGTGAGGGGAAACGAGGAGGAAAAAGCTCTCAAAATGACGCAAAGTAATTGTCTTTATGACGCATTCTGAAATAAGGATTTAGAAACTATTTCCTGCGCCAATGCCAGGTTCGTTTCAAAGCATCGACATTCCTTGTCTATTACTTTGATTTTATTCAGGAAATATCGAATTTTTAGAAAATCTTCGAATTTTACCGGGTAATAGTAAAATCTGATTCATAAAAATGACGCAACCGAGTCCTGTTTATATGACGCAAAAATAACGCATTCGCGTTAAATTATGACGCATTGAGAATAGGGTTCTGTCAAGCGGACTCCGGCTTGGCCGACGTGAATTCATCCGGGCGGAGTTTTGACCAGCAGTCGGTCCAGATCGATCCAGTCGTCGGGCGGGTCTTGGCCCTCGGCCAGGGGCGGCAGGACGCCTAATAAACGGTCGCCGAGAGCCTCCATCAGGGCGGACAGGTTGGCCCGGTCGGGAGGGGAGACCGGCCCGCCGGGGTAGGAAATGACCACTCCCGCCAGGGATAGCCCGCGTTCCTCGATTGCACCGAGGCTAAGCAGGGTGTGGTTAATGGTGCCGAGGCTTGCCCGGGCCACGATCAGAATCGGCAACGCCATTCTTTCCGCAAGGTCGATCATGTCGCAACCGGGAGAGAGGGGAACCCGAAGCCCGCCCGCGCCTTCGACCAGCAGCCAATCGCAGTTCTGCTCCAGGGTTTCGAAGCCCTTGAGGAGTTGATCAATGTCTATGGTTCGGCCTTCGGCTTTTGCGGCCACCGATGGCGCCGTGGGCAGGGCGAAGCGCAAGGGTGAAATTTCTGCCAGGGCATCCGACCGATTCGCCGCTCGGGCAAGGGCCAGGGCATCCTGTGGCCCGGCCTCTTCCACCCCGGTCTCCACCGGCTTCATCACGCCGACGCGCATGCCTCGGGCGCGTAGAGCGTGGACCAACGCGCAGCCCACCCGGGTCTTGCCGACTCCGGTGTCGGTTCCGCTAATAAAAACGCCAGGCATTGTTCCTCCAAGGTCTCCGGGCCAAGCCCTTTAAGCCCAGTCCTTCAAACCGAGCTCCCCAAGTCAAGTCCTTCAATCCAAGCCCCCCAATCAATCGCTCCCAGCCAAGCTCTTTAAGCGGCGAGGGCCCGGCCCTAGTTGTGATCGGGCTGCCCGATCCCTAGGGCCGGTATCGATTCCGCCGGGTACTTGGCCACGAGTTCACCGATCGCGTCGGCCACCGCGTCAATCTCCGCGGGTGAGTGGCTGGACATGGGGGTGACGCGCAGCCGCGCGGTGCCACGGGGCACCGAGGGGTGGCGAATCCCCTGGGCATAAAATCCGCGCTCGAGCAGGGCCTCGCAAATTTCCATGGTGGTCGCGTTATCGCCTATCACCACGGGAACAATATGCGTGGTCGAAGGTGCGGTGGAGAGCCCATGGGAACGCAAACGTTCGCGTAGACGGGCCGCGTTTTTTTGCAGGGCGACCCGGCGTTGGGGCTCCTCGATCACCACCCGGAGGGCTGCACGCGCTGCAGCGACTTGGGGCGGTGCCAGGGCGCAGGAAAAAATAAAACTGCGCGCGGTATTGACCAGGAGGTCACGCAACTTGTGGCTGCCCACGACGAACGCGCCGAACGAACCCAGGGATTTGCCCAGGGTGCCCATCAGGATGTCGACGCGTTGGGTAACCCCTGCGAGTTCCGCGCTGCCCTGCCCCGTGGCGCCTAGCGTTCCGGTGCCGTGGGCATCGTCGAGGAGAACCATGGCGCCGTGTTCGTGGGCCGCATTCACGATGTCGGCCACGGGTGCCAGGTCGCCATCCATGCTGTAAACGCCGTCGACGGCGACCAGCACTCGGCGCGAGGTTTTCTTCCCGGCTTCCAGAATTTCTGAAAGCGCGGCCACGTCGCCATGGGGAAAGACGCGGACCTCGGCCCGGGAAAGCCGCGCGCCGTCGATGATCGAGGCATGGCTGAGCGCGTCGGAAACCAGAAGATCTTTGGGCCCCAAAAGCGCTTGAATTACACCAAGATTGGCCATATATCCCGTGTTAAACGCGAGCCCTGCTTCTCGACCGAAAAAAGCAGCGAGTTCTGCCTCAAGGGCTTCGTGGCCCGACCCGTTGCCGCTGATCAGGCGCGACCCCCCAGCCGCGCAGCCCGCCTCTTGGGTTGCCCTAACCGATGCCGCCACCACCGCTTCGTGATGGGCCAGGTCGAGGTAGTTGCTTCCGGCAAAGAGAAGAACCTCGCGGCCGTCCACTGTCATGCGCGGACCCTGGGCGCCCTCGAGGACGCGCATTCGTCTATAGGTGCCCCGCGCGCGGATACCGTCCAGCACCTCGTCCGCAACCGAATCGACGATCATTGCGGCCATGCTTCAACTACTCGGGAACTGCCGCGACGTCCGGGCGCAGCAGAGCACCTTGACCCGCGAGTTGAAAGCCTGGCGCTGCACGGTCGCCCTTGCCCTGGCCGGCAACTTCAAAGCCCGCGTCTTCGATCATCGAGTAGGTCTCGGCAAAGGGATCGCCCCGGGTCGTCAGGTAGCCGCCCACGAAGAGTGAGTTCGCCGGGTAGAGACCCATGGATTGCAGGCCGCGCAGGTTGCCTTCGCGGCCGCCCGCCATGCGGATCTCCGCTCGGGGATTGATGAAGCGCATGAGACAAAGAGTGCGCAGGCAGCGTTCGGGGGTGAGGGAGCCATCCTCGGTGACGGGATTGCCCTCGATGGGGATTAGGAAATTCACCGGGATCGATGGGGTCTCGAGTTCTCGGAGCTTGAAGCCCACTTCGATGATGTCCTCGGACTCCTCCCCCATGCCGATGATCAAACCGCTGCAGGTTTCGATGCCGTTGCGTTGAGCCGCAGCGAGGGTGTCCACGCGGTCCTGGTAGCTGTGTGTTGTGGTGATCTTGGAGTAGTGGCTTTCGCTTGTATTGAGGTTGTGATTCAGGCGGTCCAGTCCCGCTTCGGCCAGGATCTTCGCCTGTTCGTCGCCCATGATGCCGGCGGACAAGCAGATCTCCATGCCGTACTCCGCTTTGAGGCGTGTGATCAGGTCGCCCAGTCGCCGGGCGCGTTGCACTGACGGTCCTCGACCCGAGAGCGCCATGCAGTACCGCACGGCGCCCCCCTTTGCGGCGGCTTCGGCGCCCTCGAAAATTTCTTCGTCGCTCTTCATCTTATATTGACGAATGGCCGCTGTGCTGACTTTGCTTTGGGCGCAGTAGCCACAGTCCTCGGGGCAGAGTCCGTTCTGGATATTGTTGAGCACGTGGATCGAGACCGAGCGGCCGAAGTGTGCGAGTCGAGGCTTGAAGGCAGCGTTAAGGAGGGGAAGTAACTCGACATCCTTGCCGTCGAGCACCCAGCGAGCCTGCGTCGGATCGGGCAACTGATCGGCCAGGGCTTGGTCGGCGAGTTGAGTGTAGGGGTTGGTCATGGAGAGCCTCGAGAGAACCGATGGGGGCCCGGATTGGCCAGCCGCAGCCTAGTTGGATCCCCGCTGGCCTGTCAACCCGGGTTCACAGCGGAGTTGACAGCCAAGGCGCCCTATATTGGGGAGATGGCCAAGACAAAGAGCGTGTACGCGTGCACCGAGTGCGGGGCTCAGCAGCCGCGTCTGCTGGGACGCTGCCCGGATTGCGGCGGTTGGGATTGCCTGGTGGAAGAAGCCTCGTCGGGTGCGGAGATTCACAAGATCTCCCCCCTGGGGATCGAGAGTAAGCCCCAGGCACTGGGAGAGGTGGCGGTGAGCGGCTCGCCCCGGCTCAGTAGTGGGATAAGCGAACTTGATCGCGTATTGGGGGGCGGGGCCGTACCCGGTTCGGTGACCCTGCTCGGAGGCGAGCCCGGGGTCGGCAAGTCGACCTTGGCCCTCCAGGTGGCCGCGTGCGTTCAGATGTCCGGCCGAAAGGTTCTCTATGTGAGCGGCGAGGAAAGTCCCGCCCAGATTCGCCTGCGGGCGGATCGCTTGGACTCGGTTCCCAGCGGGATTCGACTCTTGGCCGAAACCCGGGTCGAGGCGATCACGGGCCACTGGCGGGAACTTGCGCCCGATCTGGTCTTGATCGATTCGATCCAGACCATGCACTGCGACCGGGTGGAGTCGGCGCCGGGGAGTGTGGCCCAGGTCAGGGAGAGCGCCGCGCTGCTGTCGGCGGCGGCGCGCCGAACGGGCGCCGCCCTTTTCCTGATCGGCCACGTCACCAAGGATGGATCCCTGGCGGGGCCTCGGGTGCTCGAGCATCTCGTCGATGTGGTGCTGGGTTTCGAGGGCGATCGCGACCACGCCTTTCGCCTGCTGCGCGCGTTGAAAAATCGTTTCGGCTCGACCCAGGAGGTGGGTGTCTTTCGCATGGACGCCGCGGGGCTCGAGGGTGTCGAAAATCCCAGCGAGCATTTTCTCGCCGAGCGCAGCACCGGGGCGCCGGGCTCTTGCATCGTTCCTCTGCTCGAAGGCACGCGTCCTATGTTGGTTGAGGTGCAGGCCCTGGTGGCCAACGCTGCGTATGGAATACCCCGGCGGACCTGCATGGGGATCGAGGACGGTCGCGTGGCGCTTTTGCTTGCAGTGCTCGACCGCCGCAGTGAGGTGGACGTGGCGGACCGGGATGTTTACGTGAACGTCGCCGGCGGTGTTCGAGTAGGTGAACCCTCGGCGGACCTTGGGCTCTGCCTTGCCCTGGCCTCAAGCCGGCTCGATCTTCCGATTCCCGCGGACGTGGCCGCTTGTGGTGAGGTGGGATTGGGCGGGGAAGTCCGGGGCGTGGCGCATCTGGACCTTCGCGTGCGCGAGGCGGCGCGCTTG
>CAWVXN010000102.1:0-8613 GCA_963933695.1 uncultured Myxococcales bacterium
CAATGAAAATTTCGCAGAGTGCTGGGTCGCGTTCCTGACAATCCGCCAACTTGCCTGGCAAGCTGAAATCAGAGAGGGCTCCCTTTCTTCGTGCAAGGTCTCGGGCTTTGCGCGCTGCGTCCCGAGCCTTGGCCGCATCAACAACCTTGTCCACGATGGGCCGGGCGATCTTGGGATTTTCCTCGAGGACCCTGGATAATTCCTTGTAAAGAATCGACTCCACCAAGCCTCGGACTTCGCCAGTCCCAAGCTTGGTTTTGGTCTGACCCTCGAATTCAGGCTGGGGCAGTTTGACGGAAATGACAGCGGTCAGACCTTCACGCAGGTCATCGCCGGTCACCGAAAACTTCTCTCCCTTGGGATTGCCTTTAGCGCTGTTCTTGGGACCGCCCTTGGTTTGGCCCTGGATATAACGGTTAATCGTTCGGGTCAGCGCCGTGCGGAAACCGATGAGATGGCTCCCCCCCTCCACGGTATTGATATTATTCGCAAACGAGAAGACGGACTCGTTGTACGAGTCGTTGTACTGAAGCGCAATCTCCACGGAAACTTCGCCCGAACCCCGCTCGGTAAGCGGGCGCGTATCGGAAATAAAGATCGGCTCTTCATGAAGTGGAGAGCGCGCCTTGTTGAGGTGCTCCACAAATGAAACGATGCCGCCCTGATAACAAAAATCGTGATGCTTATCGTTGCGCTCGTCGTGGATGATAATACGAACGCCAGCGTTGAGAAAAGAGAGTTCACGTAAGCGCTGGGAGAGCGTGTCGAAAGAAAACTCTGTCTCGTTAAAAATTTGGTGGTCGGGGTGAAAGGTGATGATGGTGCCGGTCTCGGTCGTCTCGCCAAGTTCTTCTAAAGGTGCTTGGGGTTCGCCTCGTACATAGGTCTGAGTCCAGATCTTGTTTTCCCGGCGAATTTCAAGATCAAGACGAGAGGAGAGTGCATTCACGACGGAGATACCGACGCCATGCAATCCACCCGAGACCTTGTAGCTGTTCTCGTCGAATTTCCCGCCGGCATGAAGGGTCGTCATGACGACCTCGCATGCGGATCGTCCCTCGACAGGATGCATGCCCGTCGGAATACCTCGGCCGTTATCCCTAACTGTCACGCTGTTGTCAGGGTGGATTTCTATTTGGATCTCGGTGCAGTAACCGGCCAGTGCTTCGTCGATGGAGTTATCCACGACTTCGTACACCAGGTGGTGAAGTCCAGCGGGGCCCGTCGTTCCGATGTACATGGCGGGGCGTTTACGTACGGGTTCAAGCCCTTCGAGGACTTCAATCGAACTTGCGTCGTAGCTCACGAAATGTTCTTCCCCTGCCTGGAGAGCGGTTTTGTGTTCGACCAGGTCCCTCTGGTTTTTTGCGCTTCTTCCCCAAAGGAACCGGTATGAAAACTATCTCAGCGTGATTTCAGCGTGATTGGCTTCCGGTTCGGGTCGCGTCGCGTCGGTCGAAACGCCCCTGCACTCGATTTGATCGTCAGTTGATTCGATCGTCACTTGATTTGAGTGGCGAGTATTGAGTGGCGAGTATTGAGTGGCGAGTATCGAGTGGCGAGAGCCTTTAAGGCGCTCCCCTCGGTGGATCAGTAGGAGTTCGAGGACTCTCCGAGCCTGATCACGCCTCCCGCCCCACGTTCCGCCTGAGGGTACAGAAAGCTCGTTCGGTAGTAAAGAGATCCCAACCCCTGCTTTCGCTCTTTCTCGCTCAAGCTACGCGGCCGGAAAGCACTTTTTCGAAAGGGTCCGGGAAGTTCGGCATGTGGGGTAAAGCACTCCGGGGAAAACAATGGGAGGCCAGTCACCCCCAGGGGCTCTTTGTCACCTCAAATCCGCATGGGCATCACCACGGCGAGGGCCTCTTCGTCGTTGGTGGGAACTAGGACAGCTGGGGAAAGATCTCCCTGAAGGCCCAAGCGAATTTCCTTCGTATGGAGTGAGCTCAAAGCATCGAGGACGTAGCGCGCATTGAACCCGATCGAGACTCCTTCGCCCGCATAGTCGATGTCGAGTTCGTCCCGGGCGTCGCCCAAATCGGGGTTATTCGAGGTCAGAACGGCCTCACCTTCGGAAATTTCGAGTTTCACGGCTCGGCTCCTCTCGGAGGAGAGAAGCACGACCCTTCGCAGGGCCTTGGAGATGCGCTCGGTATCCAGAATCAACTGAATGCCGGGCTCCGAGGGGATCACCTGGTTGTAGTCGGGAAATTCACCCTCGATCAACCGCATGGCCAGAGTGACATCCCCCTTGCGGGCGAAGCCATTATTGCCCTCGAATGCGATTTCGACTTCGTGAGTGTCGTCCTCGTCCAGAAGACGCTTGAGCTCTCCCAATCCCTTTCGGGGTATAATTACCCCACTTTGGAGTCCCTTGAGGTCGGCATCGACTGCTCGGTCGACCATGGCCAGACGATGACCATCGGTGGCGACCATTCGGATTTTCCCCAACTCTTGCTGTACTTCGAAATAAACCCCGTTCAAGTTGTATCGGGTCTCATCCACTGAGGCGGCGTACATCGTCCTTTCGATCATCCCAGAAAGTAGTTCCGAGGGCAGCCTGACTGTCTGCTCGGGAGAAAACTCCGGAAGGGTCGGGTACTCCTCGGGGGCCGTCCCGGCGAGAGTGAAGTGAGAGCGACCGCAACGAATGTCGAGGTAGGAATTCGCGGTGGATTCGAGCAGAACCTTCTCGTCAGGCAGTTCTCGAACGATTTCAAAGAATTTCTTCGCCGCGACGGTTAACGCGCCGGCTTTTTCCATCTCGATGGACTGAAGCGCGCGAATCCCAACTTCCAGGTCGGTGGCGGAAAACTGGAGAGAGTCCTCGCCGTTCCGATTTTCGGCCTCGAGGAGGACGTTGGCGAGGATCGGCATCGAGTTTCTTTTTTCGACAATTGACTGGATGCGACCAAGGGCCTTGAGGAGCTCGCTCTTTTCTATGGATAGTTTCATCCTCAACCTCTTCTCTGTTTTTTGATTTTTTTAAATAAGTTGTATTAGTAACGTCCAAGAAGTAGGACAAAAGACATCTAAGTATCTGTTTATTAACAATTTTATTCTTGTTTTGGTTTTGTCGGAAGGGATTAGCGGATCGCTTGCGGCGGAGGGGTGCCGACAAAGGTGAAAACCTTGTCGCCATCTTACCATGAGCGTGTGTAAGAGTGAACGGTCCTTTGCTGCCTGCGCGCGATGGACGACCGGATCTTTTAATGTAAATAACTCATTAAGCAGGGGAATGAGTAGGGGAATCTAGTCCGCCGAGATGATTGATCGGCTGGTTGGTTGGCAAGACGGGAGGGGGCTGGCTAGGATCGCGTCCCCGCAAACCAGGGGGCAGCTCCGCATTGCCACTGTCGACAGGATGCTTGCACGAATCTCGTGCTCAGATATCCATCGAGCCCAGCTACCTGGTCAACTCTCCCAAGTGAAAGCCTCCTACCATGAAGAGAACTTATCAGCCGAGTCGGATAAAACGGCTTCGGACGCACGGATTCCGCGAACGCATGAAGACCCGCTCGGGTCGAGCCATTTTGAATCGGCGACGCGCAAAGGGACGTAAGCGCTTGGCCACCAGTGTGGCTTCCAAGTAGCCGTGATTGGGCGGACCGGCCGCTTTGAGCGGGCCGATCGCCTGCTTGATTCGAGGGATTTTCAACGTATCTCTCGAGAGGGGCGGCGTGCTGCGAGCGCGGAGTTTGTCATGATCATCACGCCGAATGCTTGCGGGGACCGGAGCCGGGTGGGGATCAGCGCAAGCCGGCGGGTCGGAAACGCGGTGGTCCGCAATCGCATCAAAAGACGCGTTCGAGACTGGTTTCGGCGAGAGCGTGAATCGCTGCCCGGAAACGTTGATCTCGTGGTGATTGCCCGCAATAAAGCAAGCCGGCTGGTGGAGAATGGTTCAGTCGCAATGGCGCTGGACAAAACTTTAGCCCGGGCGAAGCAGCAATGGAAAGCCCCTTCTTGACCATGGATTCCTACTCCTCTTCTGGAACCCCCGGACCCTCCTCGAATGATCTCGTCGATGGAGTGGGCGCACGGGTGTGGTTTGCGAAGGGACTGGTGGCGTTGCTTGATTTCTGGCACGCATGGATCTCGCCCTGGTTCGGCCCCGCGTGTCGCTTCGAACCCAGTTGCTCCTGCTATGCGGGGCAGGCGATCGAAGCCCATGGCCCCGCACGGGGTGTGTGGTTGGGACTCCGTCGGCTCGGTCGCTGTCATCCTTTTAATCCCGGTGGCTACGACCCGGTTCCGCGAGGCTGATTCTTGGACCGCAACTTGATTCTCGCGTTCGCGCTCTCCATGGCGGTATTTTCGGCTTGGCTGGCTTGGCAGGAGCAAACCCGGGGCCCCGAACGCAGGGCAATCGCCGAAGCCGCACGCATTGCGGTCGAGGCCGAGGAAGCCGAAGCCGCAACTGCGGATTCTTATGCGCCGATCCAGGTCGACCGAGAAGGCGAACAGGTTCGCATTGATGGTTCAGGGTCGGCGGACGGGTCTCTTGGCAGCGCTCAGGCGGGTCTTAGCGCCGAGAACCCGGTGGCGGTGGAACTCTGGGAGGGTGTTCTCGAATCCGATCGGGTCCGGGCCGCGTTCAGCAATCGGGGCGGAGTGCTGACCGATTGGCGGATCAAGGATTACTACGAGACGCCGCGCGACGAAGTCCACGTTGATCTCATCGATCTTCCGCGGGGCGCATTGGGCGTGCTGTCCACTCCGTTCGAGAGCCTCGGCTATGGCGATTTGAGCGATGCGGTGTACACGGTTGAAACGGCAGACTCCGGCGAAATTGTTTTCCTTCTGCGTCGGGGTGGTGTTGAGATTCGGAAAACCTACGCGCGTCCAAACGACGCATACGCGATGGAATTGACGATCGAGATTATCAATCGAAGTGGCTCGACCCTCGAACCCGAAGTGACCTTGATGATTCCGGCCGCCACCAATGACCGGCCGGACTACAAAGAAGTTTCGTTGATCGTTTTGGCCAACGGGGAGGTAGAGCGCGAACTGCTTGCCTCGGTGGGCGGCGGAAGTTTCTTTGGAGGACTTTTCGGAGGCGATGACGGCCCGTACTCGGTGGACTCCGGCGTGCAGTGGGCGGGTATGGATCTTCACTACTTCGCGGGTGTCGTGATCCCCGACGATGTCGAGTCGAGTGGGGCGGAGTTCGTATCCATCGATCAGGGCAAGTGGGCGGCGACCCGTCTTACGACTCGCGGTCCTCGCTTGGCGACGGGACAAAGTGACGTCCAGGGGTATCAGGTTTTCTTGGGCCCCAAGGAGCCGGAACTCCTTAAAGCAACGGGCCGTAGCCTGAATCTTGCAATTAGCCAGGGTTGGTCGTGGGTAGCCCCCTTGACCGCTTTCTTCGGCTGGGCCTTGAAGATGGTCCACGAGTACGTGCCCAACTATGGGCTAGCCATTATCGTTTTGACCATTCTGGTTCGGCTGGCGACTTGGCCGATCATGGCTCGACAAATGAAATCGTCCGAGCGGATGCGGGAGTTGATGCCTCGCATCAAGGAACTCCAGGCGAAATTCAAGGACGACAAGCAGAAGCAGTCCGAGGAGACGTTCAAGCTCTATCGAGAAACGGGTGTAAATCCCCTCGGTGGATGCTTGCCTATGGTTCTCCAGTTGCCAGTTTTTATTGGTCTTTTCTACGCACTTCAGAGTTCAATCGACCTTCGTCATGCGCCCTTCATGTTGTGGATCAATGATCTGTCGGCGCCGGCGACTCTCTTTACTTTGCCGGGGGTGGACCTTCCGGTCCGGATTCTTCCGATCCTGATGGCTGCCTCGATGTTTGGGCAACAAAAGATGATGCCCCAGACGGGCATGGACCCCACCCAGGCGCGCATGATGCTCATCATGATGCCGGGGATGATGCTCTTCATTTCCTATACGTTTCCTTCTGGGCTCGTGCTTTACTGGCTGGTGAGCAACCTACTGGGCATTGGGCACCAACTGCTGGTTCGCCAGCGAATGCAGGCGGCAGCGGCAGCGGCGGCCACCTAGCCCGGATCCGATGCTGGCTTCAAGGTCCGGTACCCATCCACTACTCACGTACTCCACGGTCCCTTCACTATCCCCTCCCTCCAATATTGTCCGGCACTTCTGCCGCACCAACCGCAAGACAAGCGAACCAGCGACTTTTTAAAAATTCAAAACTCAATCATTGATCGATTCCCATAATCCAGAGAGGTCCCCGTTATGTATGACAAGAAGAGCGAAGCGAATGAATTCGTGGGCGAGAGTGCCGACGTGGCCAAGGCCAGTGCCGCCCGGTTCTATGGCGTAGAAGTAAGTGATTTGAAGGTTTCCGTGGCCAAGGAGGGCGAGGTTTACGGTCTTAATGGCCGCGTCGCCCTGGTGGCTTACCCCAAGAACGTGGTCCCGGGCAGCAAGCCTGGCGATGATGGCGGTCGCCAAGGCGATCGAGGAGGCCGAAACGATCGCGGTGGCCGTGGAGATCGCGGTGACCGTGGAGGCCGCGGCCGTCCGGGAGGGCGCGAGCGCAGCTCGAGCAGCCGAGGCCCCGAAGATAGGCCCGTGGCCCGTGTAGAAGCGGCCCCTGTAGAAGCCGTGCCCGTAGAAGCGGCCCCTGTAGAAGCCGCGCCAGCGGAAGCGGTGGAGTCCACGGGCACGCTGGTGGGCGAACTGAGCGCTGTGGGCGGCTTTGTTCAGGGCGCTGTGGAGCGAATGGGATTGGGCAACTTTGAGATCAGCGAGAACTCCGAAGAGGGTTCGGATTTGCTGGTTGTTCAGCTTCGAGGCCCCGCCTCCTTGGTCCTCGGGGCCGGAGGCGTTAGGACATCGGAAGCGCTTCAACTTCTAGCCAACCAAGCGGCCAAGCAAGCCTCCGTCGACGCGGGCCGAGTCGTTATTGACGTCGAAGGCAATGCCGATGACCGGGAGAACTCCCTCACTGCATTGGCGGGCAAGGCCGCCGACCGGGCAAGCGATTCTGGCCGGTCCGTCGCGCTGGACCCCATGAATTCTCGAGATCGGCGGATCGTTCACGTCGCGCTGCGGGATACGGACAAGATCGCGACCATGAGTATGGGCGAGGGTCGCTACCGCCAGGTCCTGATCGTCCCCGAAGGTGCCTCCGAGTACGGAGCTGCCCAATCCTCCCAGTCCTGAACCGAGCGCCCCGATTAGACTAGGCCAATGTTCCACGTGGAACGTTGGGCCCGGGCGAATTGGGATGTTCCACGTGGAACGCTTCGATTCCCACCTCACCCGACAACCGGAATGATGCGCGGGACCCGCGGACCTCTGAGGCGCTGGAGGTGCTCGCCGCTTCCCTCGATGGCCTCGGCTTGGCGCTCTCCGAGGATCGGCAGCTCAAGCTCGTAGCGCTGGCCAAAATGCTGATCGATTGGGGGCGCAGCACCAATCTGACGGGCCACCGCTCCGTGCCCGGGGCAATCAGGCACTTAGTGGTTGGCGCTCTCGCTCTACAAAAGGCCGTCGAGAGCCAGGTCGGCGCGCAAGGTGAGGGCACGTTGGTAGACCTTGGCTCGGGTGCGGGTTTCCCCGGGATTCCCATTGCGATTGCGAATTCGCACTCCTCCGTGGTCTTGGTGGATAGCCGAGAGCGCAGGCATCACTTTCAGCGCGCCGTCCGGCGAGAATTAGAGCTGGCCAATCTCGATCCACGGCTCGGTCGGATGGAGGCGTTGCCGCCCAGTCCGGCCGAGTGGGTGATCGCCCAGGCTGTCGCTTCGCCTCCTCGAGTTCTTGCCTGGGCGATGGAGTGGGTTCAGCCGGGAGGTATTCTGGTGATTCCAGGCGGGGCCCAGCCCCCCGATCCCGGTCCGCATCCAGCGCTCGCGGAATCGGGGACCTTCCACTACTCGGTACCCGGAGGGTCACCCACTCAATCCCTTTGGTGGTGCCGCCGAGTGGGACACCCGGGCAGCAGCAGCGAGGAGAGTTAGCGTGTGATCCCGGCATGGAGGGCTATCCCTGTGCTACATCGACGCGAGGGGGCCTCGACAATCAATGTCAGTCGCGCGAGTCATTGCTGTCGCGAATCAAAAGGGTGGGGTGGGAAAGACCACGACCGCGGTGAGCGTTGCGGCTTGCCTCGCCGCATCCGAGCGAAAAACTCTCCTCGTCGATCTAGACCCCCAGGGGAACGCAAGCAGCGCGCTGGGAGAGGTGAAAAGCACCCATCATGTCTACAGCGCGCTGATGGGTGAGTGCGAACTCGTTGACGTGGTTCGCTCCACGGACCTTGAGTATCTGGATCTGGTGCCGGCGGGCCCCGACCTGGTGGGTGCCGAGATCGAGCTGGTCAATACCGATGCCCGGGAAGGGAGGCTCAAGGCTGCGCTGGCAACCGTGACGGACCGCTATGAGTACGTTCTGATCGATTGCGCGCCCTCTCTGGGCATCTTGACCCTCAATGCCCTGACGGCGGCGGACTCGATCCTGGTCCCTCTCCAGTGCGAATACTACGCGCTCGAGGGACTCGCCCGCCTTCTGGAGACCACCGAACTCGTCCGGGAAAGCCTCAATCCCGATCTGGCCCTTGAGGGCATCGTCCTGACCATGGTCGATCAGCGCAACAATTTAAGCCGGCAGGTCGAGGCCGAGGTC
>CAWVXN010000103.1:0-8564 GCA_963933695.1 uncultured Myxococcales bacterium
CTGACTTTGCCGACCCGGTGGACTCGGGCGAGGCCCAGCGACGGCTGGAGGCACTGCAGGGTGTCCAGCGGGAGTTGACTCTGACCCACCATCGAGCTCGAGTGGGGGAGCGGGTATCCGTTCTGATCCACGGCGAGAGCCGGCGGGGTGCGGGCCAGCTGTGTGGACGTGACCTCCACCATCGACTTGTCAACTTGGCTCCGGGAGTGAGTGACATTGCCCCCCAGGCCCGCCCGGGGGAGATTTACGAGGTAGAGATCGTCGAGGCCACCCCGCATTCGTTGATTGGGACGCTTCTGCCCACCGGGGCCGAAGTGATTGATGCCGCGCTCACGCCTAGAGGCCTAGCCGCGAATTGATCGAGGGAGGGCGGGGAGGGCGGTCTTTGCTTGACCGGCCCCGGCGCCGGGATTATCCTCGGCTCTCAGGGACCGGTGAATTTGAGAGCAATGCTCGTCTGGGTACCTCGTTGGCGACGCAATGTGCGCTCCTGGGCCGACCGCTAGTGGAATACGTGATTATGCACCGGAGGGGATCCGCCGAGTGAGCAACAGCCAATCGAGACCACCGTCTGTGCCGAGGGAAATTCCCGAAGGGCTGACCTTTGATGACGTGCTGTTGGTTCCCGGAGCCTCGGAGGTACTTCCGAACGATGTGGACCTGAGCACTCAGTTGACGCCGGAGATCGCGTTGAACTGTCCGCTGGTCTCAGCGGCCATGGACACGGTGACCGAACACGAAACCGCGATCAGCATGGCGCAGAATGGCGGGATAGGGATCATCCACAAGAACATGTCGCCTGCCGTCCAGGCGGCGGAGATCGACAAGGTGAAGCGGTCGGAATCCGGCATGATCGTGGACCCCATCACGATGGAGCCCGAACAGCTGATCTACCAGGCCATTGAAGTGATGGAGCGCTATAAGATTTCCGGTGTGCCCGTCACCCGGGATGGAAAAGCCGTCGGGATCTTGACTAATCGGGACCTTCGTTTCGTCCGGGATCACAGCCAGGCGATTTCATCGGTGATGACCCAAGACGATCTGGTGACGGTTCCCCCGGGCACGAGCATGGAGCGGGCGAAGGAACTCCTGCACAAGTACCGGATCGAAAAACTCCTGGTAGTGGATAAACAGGGCACGCTCTGTGGTCTGATTACCATCAAGGATATCGAGAAGACCGAACGCTTCCCGAACGCCTGCAAGGACACCCTGGGCCGCCTGCGTTGCGGAGCGGCGGTGGGGGTGGGGGCTGACCGGCTGGAGCGTACCCAAGCCCTGGTGGACGCCGGGGTGGACGTCGTGGTCGTGGACACGGCTCACGGGCATTCGCGGATGGTTCTGGACGCGATCGAGGAATTGGCGCGAACCTTTCCCGGAGTCTCCTTGATCGGCGGAAATGTAGCTACCGGCGAAGGGACGGAAGCCTTGATCAAGGCAGGGGTCTCCGCGGTCAAGATCGGCGTGGGGCCGGGTTCCATCTGCACCACTCGGGTGATCGCGGGCGTGGGCGTGCCTCAGTTCACAGCGATCCGCGAGGCGGCGGAAGTGGCGAGTAGGAGCGGTATTCCGCTGATCGCGGACGGCGGAATTAAATTTTCAGGGGATATCGTCAAAGGGCTGGCCGCGGGTGCCTCCTCGATCATGATCGGTTCCTTGTTTGCGGGTACCGACGAGGCGCCGGGCGAGGTGGTTCTCTATCAGGGACGTTCCTACAAGGTTTACAGAGGGATGGGCTCCCTGGGCGCCATGGCCCAGGGAAGTCGCGATCGCTATTTCCAGAGCGATGTGAGTTCCGACAAGTTGGTGCCCGAAGGCATCGAGGGGCGAGTGCCCTACCGGGGGAGCCTCTCGAGCAGCGTCCATCAGTTGTGTGGTGGCCTCCGCTCGGGCATGGGTTATTGCGGGGCGGCGAGCTTGGCCGAACTCCGGGAGAAGGCGCGCTTTGTGCGCATTTCGTCGGCGGGGCTTAGCGAGAGCCACGTCCACGATGTGATCGTCACCAAGGAAGCGCCCAATTATCGAATCGACTAGGGGCAAGCGCTCCCGTCCGACCGGGGAATCGAGTACACTTGCCGTGGCTCCCCCCCCAATCAATAAACAGTCAATTCGAAACTCCACCCAGGCACCGGGTAGTCCTCTACAGGCCCCCAGGCGTAGGGCGGGGTGACGAGATCCTTCGCTGGAAACTCTGAGGGTCCGGGTTGCCCGGTGGTCATTGGCCACCCACCCGCAGGCCGTCCGGGGGAGCCGGGCGAAGGGGATCAAGCCGGAGGAAAGCCCCCCATGTCGTCGAGCAGCCCCCAGGCCAGCCGGATTCTCATCCTCGACTTTGGTTCCCAGTACACCCAGTTGATCGCTCGGCGTGTTCGGGAGCTTCATGTGTACTGCGAGATTCATCCAAGCGATCTCTCCCTTGGGGCGGTTCGTGATTTTGGGGCATCCGGGATCGTTCTCTCGGGGGGTCCGTCGAGTGTCCTGGACGCCGATGCGCCGGATCTGGATTCCGGGATCTTCGAATTGGGACTGCCCATTCTGGGCATCTGTTATGGGCTTCAACTCACGGTCCAGAAGCTGGGCGGCCGGGTGGAGTCCGCGGACGATCGCGAGTACGGCCGCGCGCATCTTAAGATCGAGCGCGAAGATCCGTTGCTGGAGGGACTCGCGAGCGAATCAGAGCACGTGGTCTGGATGAGTCACGGCGACCGGGTGCTGGAACTGCCAGCGGGTTTTGAAGTCGTGGCGAGTAGCGGCCATTCGCCCTTCGCGGCCGTGCGGAGCTGCGATGCGCCTATCTGGGGCCTGCAGTTCCACCCCGAGGTCGCCCATACAGAAAGCGGCAGCCGCATCCTGGAGAACTTCGTGCTGGGGATCAGCGGCTGCGAACCGAGTTGGACGATGGATGCCTTCATCGACGATTCGGTTGCCGCCATCCGAAGCCAGGTGGGTGATGGAACGGTGATCTGTGGCCTCTCGGGTGGAGTCGACTCCTCGGTGGCGGCCGCTCTGGTTCATCGCGCGGTCGGCGAGCAGTTGACCTGCATCTTCGTGGATCACGGCTTGATGCGTGAGAACGAGAGAGCGGAAGTCGAGGATCTCTTTCGTGAGTCCCTCGGCGTGAAACTTGTCTCGGTGGATGCGGAGGATCGTTTTTTGAAGGCCCTGGAGGGGGTCTCCGATCCCGAGAAGAAGAGGCGCATTATCGGAGGTCTTTTTATCGATGTATTCGAGGAGGAAGCCGCCAAGCTGGGGGGCGCACGGTTCCTTGTGCAGGGCACCCTCTACCCCGACGTCATCGAGAGTGTTTCGGTCAAGGGCGCTTCAGTGACGATCAAGACCCATCACAATGTGGGGGGGCTGCCCGACGACATGCAACTCGAACTCGTCGAGCCCCTGCGCGAACTTTTCAAGGACGAGGTTCGGCAAGTGGGCCGCGCGCTCGAGCTTCCTGAGCGAGCGGTGGGGCGTCACCCCTTTCCCGGGCCTGGCCTGGCTATTCGGATTATGGGCGAGGTCAGTCCTGAACGTTTGACTCCTCTCCGGCGCGCGGATGCCATCATGACCGAGGAGATTCGCAGTGCAGGGCTCTATGACGCGATTTGGCAAGCCCTGGTTGTGTTTCTGCCCGTCAACAGCGTGGGGGTCATGGGGGATGCGCGCACCTATGAGAATGCGGTGGCGATCCGCTGCGTGACTTCTGTTGATGCCATGACGGCAGATTTTGCGCACGTTCCCTGGGAGGTGCTGGGGCGCATCTCGAACCGAATTATCAACGAGGTCAAGGGAATCAACCGCGTGGTTTACGATATTTCGAGCAAGCCTCCGGCTACGATCGAGTGGGAGTAGAGAGTGCCGAAGCCCTTCGTTCATCTTCATCTCCATACCCAGTATTCCCTGCTCGATGGGGCTATCAAGCACAATCCTCTTTTTGAGCGCGCCAACGCACTCAATATGCCGGCGGTGGCGCAGACCGATCACGGGAATCTCTTTGGCTCCATCGAGTTTTACGAGAAAGCTCGGGCGAACGGAGTCAAGCCGATAATCGGTTGCGAGATCTACTTCGCGGGCGGGTCGCGTTTCGACAAGGAAAAACGCGCTCGGGAAGAGGGAGGCTATGACGCCATCAACCACCTCCTGCTGCTGGCGATGGATGAAGTCGGCTACCAGAACCTGATGTATCTAGTCTCCAAGGCCTACCTCGAAGGCTTCTACTACAAGCCCAGGGTCGACTGGTCCCTTCTCGAGGCCAGGCATGAGGGGCTGATTTGCACTTCGGGATGCCTGTCGGCGCCGGTGCCGCGCGCCATCACTCACGGCGAAGTGGATCGGGCATGGTCCGTCGCCGAGCGTTTTCGCGAACTCTTTGGCGATCGCTACTACCTGGAAATGCAGCGCCACGGTATCCCGGACCAGGAGGTGGTCAACCAGGAACTCATCAAAATGGGTATCGACATGGATATTCCGTTGGTGGCAACCAATGATGCCCACTATCTCGAAGAAGCCGACCACGAACATCACGACGCCCTGTTGTGCATTGGTACCGCGGCGAATTTGAGCGATGAGAAACGCTTTCGCTTCGACGGGCACGGTTTCTTTGTCAAAGATGGTGATGAGATGCGCGAGGTATTTCACGATCACCCCGAGGCCGTGGAAAATACCCTGTTGATCGCCGAACGCTGCAACCTGGAAATTCCCATGGGCACGTACCATATGCCCGAGTACCAGGTTCCGGCCGGCAAGAATCTCGAAGAGGTCATGGCCGAAGACGCGTGGGATGGTTTGCGCAAAAAACTCGGGATGAGCGCGGACGAACCCTTCGACACGCCTAACGGGAAGATCTATGCCGAGCGCATGAATCACGAGCTCGGAGTCATCAACCAGATGGGCTTCCCGGGCTATTTCCTGATCGTTGCCGATTTTATCAACTATGCCAAACGCAGCGGCATTCCCGTCGGGCCCGGGCGGGGGAGTTCCGCGGGCAGTCTCGTGGCGTATGGGATGAACATCACAAATATCGACCCCGTGGAATTCGACATTATCTTCGAGCGCTTTCTCAATCCAGAGCGGCTCTCCATGCCGGATATCGATGTTGACTTCTGTATGCGCGGTCGAGAGCAGGTGATTCGCTATGTGGCGGAACGCTACGACGAAGTCACCGAGGGGGGCGAGTCGGGAGAGGGTGCGTACGACGGGATGAAGGTGGCCCAGATCGTCACCTTTGGGACATTGCAGGCCAAGGCTGCGATTCGGGATGTGGGGCGGGTTCTCGGGATGGCCTACGGGGATGTCGATCGGATCGCGAAACTGATCCCTGAGCAGTTGGGGATTACCCTAGAGGATGCGGTGAACCAGTCGCCGGAACTGCGCGCGCGCATGGAATCCGATGTGCAGGTGGGGCAGTTGGTAGGCACTGCGCGTAAGCTCGAGGGATTGACGCGGCATGCGTCGAAGCACGCAGCGGGTGTGGTCATTGGCACCAAACCGTTGATCGAGATGGTGCCTCTCTATCGTGATTCGAAGTCCGGCGATGTGATGTCGCAGTACAACATGAACTGCGTCGAGAAGGTGGGGCTGATCAAGTTTGATTTTCTCGGCCTCAAGACCCTAACTCTGATGGCTGACGCCGAGAAATTGATCCGAAAGAAACCCGGCTTCGAAGATTTCCTACTGGATAAAATCCCGATCGACAACGAACAGACGTACGACCTTCTGTGTCGTGGCGATACCGAGGGCGTTTTTCAGGTCGAATCGTCGGGTATGACCGATCTAGTGGTGAAGACGGGGCCCAGAGAGTTTCGCGAAATCATCCAACTCGTCGCCCTCTATAGGCCCGGTCCGCTGCAGTCGGGGATGGTGGACGATTTCATTGAACGTAAAAATGGCAAGGTTCGCATCGAACCCTTGCATCCGAGCATCGAAGATCTCACTCAGGAGACCCTGGGTGTCATTGTGTACCAGGACCAGGTTCTGCAAATTGCCCAGAGGATGGCCTCGTATAGCCTTGGCGAAGCCGACATTCTGCGCCGTGCGATGGGTAAGAAGAAACCCGAGGAAATGCGGCTGCAACGTGACCGCTTCGTCGAGGGATGCGTTGGCAACGGAATCGAGGAAACCGAGGCAGCTGACGTCTTTGACCTGATTGTCGAGTTTGCGGGGTACGGTTTCCCCAAGGCCCATTCCGCTGCGTATGCCTACATCACGTACCAGACCGCTTATCTGAAGGCGAATCATCGTCCCGAGTACCTAGCAGCGTTGCTCACCATCGAAGCGGGCAATCACGACAAGCTCTCCCGTTATATTGCGCATGTGCGCGAGTCGGGTCTCGATGTGCTTCCGCCTGATGTGAATGATTCGGCCCAGGATTTCGGCGTGGTGGGTTCTGCCATTCGCTTTGGCTTCGCGGGAATCAAGAATGTGGGCGATGGGGCGGTGGCCTCGATTCTGGCGGCTCGAGACGAGGAGGGCCGCTATACGTCGCTCTTTGATTTCACCCGTCGGGTGGACGCGCGGAAGGTGAACCGTCGGGTTCTGGAAGCCTTGGTGAAATGCGGGTCCTTCGACACTTTGCACGACAACCGGGCGGGGGTCTGGGCGAGTATCGAGATGGCCGTGGAGCGGGCCGCCTCTGAGCAGCGGGATCGAGCGGTGGGGCAGGAGAGTCTCTTCGGCGGACTAGCCGATGCCGAGTGGAGCGACGATCCCAAATTGCTCGAGCTCCCCGCGTGGCCCGATCGCGAGCGGTTGGCCAACGAAAAGGAGTTGCTCGGGTTCTACGTCAGTGGGCACCCCCTGGGCGAGGTGGCCGCCGAACTGGCCCGCTACACCGATTGTACGGCCACGACGACCGAGGGGCGCTATGGCCGGGATGTTCGGGTGGGCGGCCTGCTCACGGGTCTGCGAGAAACCCGAACCAAGCGCGGGAAGCGCATGGGGTTCGGCACCCTCGAGGATCTCGAGGGAGGGTTTGATCTCGTCATATTCTCGGATCCCTACAATTTGCATTTCGACCTGCTTCGTGCAGCGGAGAGTGGCGGCGAATTCGGCGAGGGCCCGATCCCGATTTTGGTGTCGGGGAAGCTGGAAGAGAGCGACCCCCCGAAAATCCTTGTGAGCGAAATCATGCGCCTGGCCGAGGGGGAAGAGCGCCTGACGGTCAACCTTCGCCTCAGGGTAATGGCCAGCGAGGCCGGCTGCGATCGCATGGAGGCACTTCGAAGCGTGTTGGAGTCGTATCCTGGGGACTGCGAGGTCTTTGTTCACATTACGATTCCCGGCGAGAGTGAAACGATTGTTTCCGTGGGCGGGCTCCGAGGGGTCGACAGCAGCGAGGAATTGAAGCGGGACGTCGATGCGCTTTTCGGCCGAGCCGTGGCCGAGAGGGGCCTATGAGCGGGCGGGACCAGGGGTGGCGGGTTGGCCTGGGATGCCTGGCATTGCTCGGGGTCCTTTGGGCTCCGATTGTCCAGGCCGAAATTTTGTCCTTGGTCGTGGTAGGGGCGAGTCCGGTCCCGATTGGATCGACCCGGGGAATCTTGGCGAAGGAGAAGGCAATCCAAGAGGGGTTGTGGGAGGGCGTCGCGCGTGTCGCCCGAGATCTGCTGGAGGCCCAGACGGCTGCTCGGATTCTCGCCGAATCGCTGAGGGATGCGGAAGCCCGGGACGGTGATCTCGGGGGCACGGGCATTGAGGGCGGCGGTGCCGAGTTCGGGGCAATTGCCGAGCCGAGCCAAATTTCTCCCCAAGATTCCCTGGCCGGTATTCTGGCCGGGCCCGGTGTCGACCCTTACGCGGACCCCTCCGCGATGCGGGAACCACCCTTGGTCGGGGTGTACAACTCAGATCTCAACTCAGATCTCAACCCAGACCTCAACCCAGACCCCGACCTCGAGGCGTTGCTGCTGGCGGCCAAGCGCGCCCGGGAAGCGGAGGATCAGATGATCCGAAAAGCCCTGGGGCGCGAGATGGTCTCGTTTACGAAGAGCTTTCGGATTGTCGAAGACCAGGGCGAGCGCCCGGCGCTCTTCACCGACGACCCCGACGTGGCCACGGAATATGTGGTGCTTCTCGAAGTTCAAGTGGAAACCGACCGGGTCCGCGCGCGTATGGAGGCGGCGGGTCTCCTGGACCCCCTCGAAGCATCGGAACTCAAGGGCATCCAGCTCGAAGTCCTGGGCTTGACCCACTACCTGGGCTACCGGGCGCTGCTCGACGTGCTGGGGAGCGATACGGTTTCGGCCGAGGCGGTTTTTCCGCGTAACTTCTCGTCGGGCCGGGTCGTGCTGAGCGTACAGGGAGAGTGGGCGGTCGAAGAATTGTTGGGTCGTCTGAAAGCCGCTGCCCCCGAAAATCTCCATATCGAGCGCGCGGAGCCCAAAATGGGTGCCGATTCTGCTTCCGAGGAGTCGCCTGCGCTCTGGAGCCGCCCAACCATCCAGGCGCCGCGACAGGCGAAACTGGTGGTGCGGGCGTCCTGGGCGCCACTTCCCGACCCGTCCGAATCCGAATCATTGGTCGCCGATCCGGGTGAGCGGAGCCCGTAGGGACAACGTGAGGTGGGGATGGGGTGT
>CAWVXN010000104.1:0-8534 GCA_963933695.1 uncultured Myxococcales bacterium
GTCGGCGGCAACTTCAGTTACACGCCGAGTGAGTACACCGAGGATCTTGAGGTCAAAGATGCGGCGAGTGTACAGACGCCCGGTTCCCTCTTCCCCGAAGATAACATCCTTTACGCGAACAAGAATCTTGTGAATATCAAAGGCAACCAACTTCTTCAGGTACCCAAGGGCAAGGCGACGATCTGGTCAAGCTATCGCTTCCCGCTCCCCGGCGGCTCTGATCTCGAGGTATTCGGCACCTACGCCTGGGTCAGCGAGGTCTACTACTCACCCTTCGAGAGTGACTTCGAGAAAGCCGACGCTTTCGGTCGGCTAGATTTTCGTGCCAACTGGCGATCGAGCAACAACCGCTGGGGGGTGAGCGTGTTCGCGAATAACGTTCTCGACGATGTCGGGGTTCTTCAGGTGCTTCGCGAAGGTGAGTCCGAATTTTTCAGGCACTCGGGAGGCACGACACTGCCCCGCCTCTTTGGAGTGGAGCTGACAGTGGCCCTGGGAGGGTACAGCTGGTAAGAATTCCGGGTCACCGTCCGGAAGACGCGAACACGCGAACACGCGAACACGCGAAAGGGGGCGCCGTTAGGCGCCCCCTTTTTCTTTGCAGATAGCGCTTTCTTTGCAAATAGCTCCGCTCGTCATCGAAGCATCGAATCGGCGAACTGGCATATTGGCACTCTATATGCCAAAGTTTGCTCGCCGAGCGCTCTCTGGGCAGAATAGCTTCGCCATTGGAAGAGAGCGGAAAAGGCCGCCCCGGGGCTTGGGGGGCTCCCAGGCATTTTCTTGGGCACTCCAAGGCCCCGCGATTTACCCGTTTACGATACCCGTTTATTCAAGGAGGTACTGGCGAAAATGGCCGACCTGGAAACGTTTCGAGAAGAATCAAGAACCTGGATCGAGGAAAATTGTCCTCCGGCCATGCGCGAAAAGGTCGAATCCCCCGGCGACATCGAGTGGGGGGGGCGGGCCGCTCAGGGCCGCAGTGACGACCGAAAACTTTGGCTCGACCGCATGGGAGAAAAGGGTTGGACGTGCCCGACGTGGCCCAGTGAATACGGGGGCGGAGGTCTCGACAAGGCCCAGGCGAAGGTGCTGCAAGAGGAGATGCGTGCCGCCCACGCGCGCCCGGCGCTCACGAGTTTCGGCATTTCTATGTTGGGGCCTGCGCTGCTCGAATATGCGAGCGAAGACCAGAAGAAGCATTTCCTCCCCCAGATCGTCAAGGGTGAGATCTGGTGGTGCCAGGGGTACAGCGAGCCGGGTTCGGGTTCGGATCTGGCGAGTCTCCAGACCCGGGCCGAGGACAAGGGCGATCACTACTTGGTTAACGGCCAGAAGATCTGGACCAGCTATGCGGACAACGCCGACTGGATTTTCTGTCTTGTGCGCACGGATCCCAAGGCGTCGAAGCACGACGGCATCAGTTTTCTGCTCTTCGACATGGCGAGTCCGGGCGTAACGGTTTCGCCCATTGGGCTCATCAGCGGATCCTCGCCCTTCTGCCAGACATTTTTTCAGGACGTCAAGGTGCCTAAGGATCAGCTTATCGGTGATCTCAACGGCGGCTGGACTATTGCTAAGCGCCTGCTCCAGCACGAGCGATCGATGATCGGCGGCATGGGGCTAGGGCTCGGGGGTGGCCTGAGCCGGGGCGCTCCGGAACTCGCCAAGGACTATTGCGGCGAAATGGATGGCCGGATTTCTGATCCCGTGGTGCGCGATCGGGTGGCCCAGATGCAGATGGATTCGTCCTGCTACGGCGCAACCCTGCGTCGTTCCAGCGAGGAAGCCAAGGCGGGCATGCCGCCGGGACCGGCCTCGTCTTTTTTTAAGCTCTACGGCACCGAGATGAACAAGCGGCGCCACGAACTTCTGGTCTCCATTATGGGAAGCCAGGGCCTGGGCTGGGAGGGCGACGGTTTTAGCTCGGAAGAGTTGACCGAGACCCGAGACTGGCTGCGCTCGTTCGGGAACTCTATCGAAGGCGGAACTTCGGAAGTTCAGCTCAACATCATCGCGAAGCGCGTACTCGGGCTTCCGGACTGAGATCAAGAAGAGGATCATCATGGCATTGGTATTGACCGAAGAACAGGAACTCCTGAAGCAGACCGCGAAGGAGTTCATCCAGGAAAAGAGTCCGGTTTCCGAGCTTCGCCGTTTGCGCGATTCCGGGGACGCGACGGGTTTCGACGCGACCCTCTGGAAGGAAATGGCCGAACTCGGCTGGGCGAGCGTGATCTATCCCGAAGAATTCGGCGGCATGGATCTGGGCTACCAGGAACTGGGCCAGATCTTCGAAGAGTGCGGCCGTTCCCTGGTGGCCAATCCGCTCTTCTCCACTGTGGTGCTAGCCGGCGGATGCATTCTGGCCGGTGGCAATGAAACCCAGAAGAAAGAGATCTTGACCGCGGTGACCGGGGGGGAGAGATTGCTTGCCCTGGCCCACCAGGAGGGTGCGCATCACGCGCCCTACGCCGTGGCGACCACTGGGGAAGAGGCTGGTGGAGGCTACCGGCTGACCGGCAAAAAGACCTTCGTGCTCGATGGTCACGTGGCCGATCAACTCGTGGTCGTGGCCCGCACGTCGGGGAGTTCAGGGGATCGCGATGGACTGACTCTCTTTCTCGTGGACTCGGGAGCAAAGGGGCTGAGCATTCAGCGGACCACGATGATGGACGGCCGGAACTCCGCCACCGTCGAGCTTGCGGGTGTAGAGGTGGAGCGTTCTGCGGTGGTCGGCCAGGTGGGTTCGGGCGCGGATATCCTCGACCCGGTTCTCGACCGCGCCCTCGCGGTGCAGTCCGCCGAAATGCTGGGAACCCTCAGCGAAGCGTTTGATCGCACCATGGCCTTCCTGAAAACCCGGGAGCAGTTTGGTGTCGTGATTGGGTCCTTTCAGGCGCTCAAACACCGAGCGGCGGACATGTTCGTAGAGATCGAGTTGTCGCGATCGGTGGTCCTGGATGCGCTCACGGCAGTGGACGAGGGCAGGGCGGATGCTTCCGCCCAGGCCAGCTGCGCCAAAGCCCGCTGCAACGACACGATTTTCCAGGTGGGGAACGAGGCGGTCCAGATGTTCGGCGGGATCGGGGTCACGGACGAAGAGGAGATCGGGCTCTTCATGAAGCGCGCCCGGGTTCTTCAGTTCCAACTCGGAAACTCGGCTTTTCATCGCGATCGCTTCGCTGCGCTTGAAGGCTACTAGGCCGGCTATTGGCTTGGGCTGAGCCGTCCTCGTTCAGGCCTGGCTGAGGCTGGCCGGTCAGAGGTCAGAAGCCAATCGATCAGGCTGAGCGATGGCCCGAATAAAAAATCCCCGTACGCGATTCGGCGTACGGGGATTTTTCTTTGCGGGATTCCGCCGTGCGGGGCTAAAGCCTAAAGGAGTTCCTCCGCGAGCAATTCGAGGGCCTCGGGCTGAAAGGCGCCGATGCTCATGGTGTGAACCCACTTCTTAGCGCCCGCTGCTTTCCAACTCTGCAGGCGCTCACGGATCCGGTCCGCAGGTCCCACCAGATGGCAGGCATCGACCAATTCGTCGGGTACCGCTTGGGCGGCCTCGGCTCGTTTTCCGTCGAGGAAGAGGTTCTGGATCTTGACCGCGGCTTCCTCGTATCCCAGGCGCTTGGCGAGATCGTTGTAGAAGTTCTTGTTGCGCGCCCCCATGCCGCCGATGTAAAGCGCCAAGTTGTTCTTGACGGGCATGCGCACCTTCTCGAGGTCATCGCTGATAATGACGGTGACCCCCGGGACGATGGCGAAATCGTCCAGGCTCTTACCTCCACCGGCCTTGGCAAAGCCTTCTTCGATATAGGGCAGGTAGACGCTGTCGACCTTTTCCGGGTCCATCATCATGGGGAAGACGCCATCGGCGACCTCGCCCGCGCAGCGCATCCCATTGGGGCTGATGGAAGCGGTGTAGATGGGGATATCGGGGTTGCCGTGAAGGATGCTCTTGAGCGGCTTGCCCAGTCCCGAGGCCGAAGCCCCGGCCAGGGGAATGCTGTAGTGCTCACCCTGGTGCTCCAGGGCCTTCTCTCGAGCCCAAACCTTGCGAATGATCTCGATGTATTCCCGGGTCCGGGTCAGGGGCTTGCCGTAGGGAACGCCATACCAGCCCTCCACCACTTGGGGGCCCGAGGGCCCGAGGCCCAGGACGAAACGGCCACCGGAAAGGTGGTCGAGGGTCATGGCCGTCATGGCCGCCATGGCGGGTTGCCGCGCGGGCATCTGCATGATCGACGTGCCGACCTTCAAGGTTTTCGTATGGGCCAGTACCCAGGTGGCGGTGGTCACCGCATCATTGCCATAGGCCTCGGCGGTCCAGGCCGAATCAAATCCGAGTTCTTCTGCGCGCTTGATCATGTCGAGATTGATGACGGCCTTGGGTCCAAAACCCACGGCTCCGATTCCGAGCTTCATCGTTGTTCTCCCTTGAATTGAAAATTAAATGACTTCAGGTCTGCAGAGATTTTTGGGCGTTTTCCGCGAACTTCTTGGCGGCTTCTTCATCCTCGGTCATGTTGGGCAGGCGGATGGGGACTTCGATGCCTTTGCGGCAGCTGGGCCGCTCCTTCATGGCATCGAGCCAACGACGCAAGTTCGGGAGCCCGTCCACAGGCACCCCGGACCACTTGTAGGTGCGGACCCAGCACCAATTGGCGATATCCGCGATCGAGTAGTCGTCGGCGAGCCATTCGCTTTCGCCCAAGCGTCGGTCCAGGACCTCAAAGAGCCGTCTGGATTCGTTCTGATAGCGATCGATGGCGGGCTGGATCTTCTCGGGGAAATAACGGAAGAACACGTTGGCTTGGCCCATCATTGGACCGAGTCCGCCCATCTGAAACATCAACCATTGCATGACGAGGGAGCGACCCCTCGCGTCGGCGGGCATCAGGCGCCCGGTTTTTTCCGCGAGATACACCATGATGGCCCCGGTCTCGAAGACCGCAAAGTCATCGGCCTCGCGGTCGACGATCACCGGAATCCGTCCGTTGGGGTTGAGGGCGAGAAACCATTCCTCTTTCTGGACGTTCTTCGAAAGGTCGATGGGGTGCACCGCGTAGGCGAGTCCGAGTTCCTCGAGGGTGACCGAGGCTTTCCAGCCGTTGGGCGTTGGCGAGGTATAAAGGTCGATCAAGACGTTTCCTTTCGGCGAGTTTGGATGAATTGAGATCCGGGGCTGGATCGCGAGGGGTCAGCTCTTCAGGCCGGCCAGACATCCGGCCCGTTCGAGGACCGGGCCGAGCAGCGCGGCGTCGCCCGCCGCGTATTTTTTGCGCAGGGCCGCCAGGGATTTGGCGTGGTACTTCTGGGGCTTCTGGGTCCAAGTTTGGCCGGCCAACTCGACGCTGAACTCTTCACTTCCGTCGGCGACGGCGCGCTCATTGGCCAGGGTCCAGGGCATGAAGAGCCCACCGACCTGGCTTTCAAGGAAGGGCATGAGGGTGGGCTCGAGCGCGGACCAGGTTTCGAACTCGCCCTGGGCCGAGGGCCAGGTCATGCGGTGCACCCAGTCGAGGACATGGGGGGCAGCCTCCACGAGAGAGCTGCCGGTGGGATCCGTCCAGGCATTGTAGACCTGCCCCCAAAGGCCGAAGTCGCCGAAGGCCGGGCGTCCGCCAAAAAGGTACGGACGGGTGGCCAGGTGAGTATTGAGCCCGGCCAATCCGTCGCGAAAGGATTGTTCGATCTGCGGCCCGGTCTGGGGACTCGAACCGACGAACCAGGTTCTCCCCACCATCCGCTCACGGATTTGCGCCGCCATTGCGGCGACCTGTTCTTCGTCGGCGCCGGCCAGCATGGTCGCCGCGATGCGACCCGCAGTAGCGATCTGGTCGACATCTCGAGCCCAGCGCAGATGGAACATCCACTTGTTCCCCCACTCGTCACCAAACTCTTCGAGCAGAGCCGAAACAAAAGCGGCGACGGGATCCGAGGGGTGAATGCTTGGCTCGGGGTTCGCTGCCTCGAGAGTCTCGATGATCGGCGTAGAGTCCTGCATGGCCTGGTCATCCGGCCGGACCACCAGGGGAACGATGGCGATCTTGGCGTGCTTCTGATAATCCGCCATGGTGTTCGAATTGCGTACGACCCAGCGGTGGGGGAGGCCCTTGTAGCGGTAATAGGAGCGTACCTTCACCGAGTAGGGTGAGAGTTCCGCACCAAAAATTCGATCGGCTTCTGCCAAGGTTTGATCCTCCTTAATTTCGCCGGGCGTCGAGGTCGAGTGGTCCCCCGGAGCCCGTGTATGTCCGGTTCGAATGCCCGAGTATCACGAATTGGCAGATTGCATGTCAATAGCGTCCCGAGGCCGCAAACGTGGGGTCTCGGTGGTATCGTGGCGCGAAACCCCAGCAAGGAGTCCCCCATGCGATTGCGTCAGGTTTGTCTGGTTGCCGAAAACCTTGAACCGACCTTGGAGACCCTGGGGGCGCTCCTGGATGCCGAGGTCTGTTATCGCGATCCGGGGATCTCGTTCTTCGGGCTGGAGAACGGACTTCTTCCGGTGGGCACTGATTTTCTGGAAGTGGTTGCGCCCGTTCGCGCGGACACCGCCGCATCCCGGCATCTCGCACGCCGGGGGGAGGGCGGCTACATGCTGATCATGCAATGCGAGGACGGGCTCGAGGCGCGCAGTCATGCGCTGAATCAGGGCGCCCAGGCGGTGTGGAAGAGCGATGAAAACGGCATTCACGCGACGCATTTCCACCCCCGGAGCGTGCCCGGGGCGATTGTGTCGATTGACTCCATGGAGGAGCCCGAAGGCAGCTCTGGACCCGGCCGTCGTTGGGATTGGGCCGGACCCAATTGGCGGGAACACCTTCGAGACAACGGAATCCTGGGCTTGGGGGGCGCAGTGATCGAGGCCAAGGAACCGGGGGCGGTCGCCGCACGTTGGTCGGCGGTTCTGGACCGGCCTTGCCACGGAGGGACCTTGCCCGAGATCCCGCTGCAGGGGAGCGAATTGCAGTTTCATTCCGCCGTAGTCGCCGACCCGATTTTTTGTGAGTTCAGCTTGAATCACACCGACCCCGCTGCCCTGCTGGGGCGTGCGGCGGATCTGGGACTCAAAACCTCGGGCTCGGTCGTGGATGTGGCCGGCGTTCGTATGGTCGTGCGCTCGGGTACGCCTGCCTGAGACATCGGCCTAGGGGGGATCAGCGCAACCCGAAATCCCAGCCATCCCCGGTCCGGTAGGCGCCGAGGATACGCCTGGCCGTCGTGGTGACATGTACCTCGTCGGGCCCGTCGTAGATCCGGGCGAAGCGCGCCTGGCGGTACATGCGCTCGAGGGGGGTGTCCTCGGTGACCCCCATGGCGCCGTGTACCTGGATCGCCCGGTCGATGACATTGTGCAGCATGGCGGCCCCCACCACCTTGATGAGTCCGATCTCCACCCGGGCTTCGTCGCCCTGATCGATTTTGTAGGCGGCGTGCAGGGTGAGCATGCGCGATTGCTGGATCTCGGCCGCGCTGTCGAAAACGAATTTCTGGATCTGCTGGTGCTGGCTGAGAGATTTACCAAAAGCAACGCGATTATTGGCACGCTCGCAGAGCAGGTCGAAGGCGCGTTGGGCTTGGCCGAGCCAGCGCATGCAGTGAAAGATGCGGCCGGGCCCCAGGCGCTGCTGGGCAATCTTGAAGCCTCCGCCCCGGGGACCGAGCAGGTTCTCCTTGGGGACGCGGACATCCTTGTAGTCGACCTCGCAATGACCGCCGTATTCGCCCATCACCCGGACATCCCGCAGGATGTTGTAGCCGGGTGTATCGGTGGGGACGACGATCATGCTGAAAGCGTTGTGGGCAGCGACGTCATCGGCCTCGGTGCGAACCATGACAGTCGTGTAGGCGGCCACGTCCGCGCCGCTGGTGAACCACTTGCGGCCGTTGATCACCCAGTCGTCCCCGTCGAGCACCGCGCGGGTCTGAAGCTGGGTGGGGTCCGAACTGGCCACGTCGGGTTCGGTCA
The DNA here is from genome assembly GCA_963933695.1 of uncultured Myxococcales bacterium. GTDB lineage: Bacteria > Myxococcota_A > UBA9160 > UBA9160 > UBA4427 > JAZXM01. Next base: position 7,973 of record CAWVXN010000104.1, read on the forward strand.
TGGCGAAGCTCGGGAAGATCTCACCGTCCACCAGAGGCTGGAGATAGCGATCCCGCCACTCCTTGGAGGCGTGAAGGTGGAGCATGATCGAATCCTGGAGAGAATGGGTGCCCAGGGCCACCATGGCGGCGGATGAGCGGCCGACCACTTCGTTGATGAAGACATAGTCGAGGAAGGGCATGCCCTGGCCACCCATTTCCTCGGGATGCCCCAGGGCCCAGAGGCCGGCTTCCTTGGCCTTGTCCATCAAATCGCGCATGGTCTGGCCCCGGGCCTCTCCGCGCACTTCGAGTTGGGCCTCCACGGGGTAGACGTTTTTCTCAATAAATTCTTGAACGCGTGAGCGAATTTCGAGGACGTGGGGCGGGATGGAAAAATCCATGGGGGACTCCTGGAGGGGTGGGGGGGATTGAAGGGGAGAACGGGCCGAAAGCTGGACCCGGGCTGGGATGAGGTGATGTGAGGTGATGTGAGCAGCGGTGAGGTGATGTGGGATGAGGTGATGTGAAGTGAAGTGAAGTGAAGGGAGAAAGAGATCGGAAGAGCGTCGTGTAGGGAAAGA
>CAWVXN010000105.1:0-8532 GCA_963933695.1 uncultured Myxococcales bacterium
AGCCCCTCTGCCATTGAGTTGTTGCTGTACTTCAAAAAGAGCCGGACGATCTCGGCCAGGGGGCGCCCCCGGTGGCGGAGAAGCTCCACCGGCTGCTTGGCTATCCCGCGACGGACCCGGCCCTTCACTTCGATTCCCACGGCCTCGAGTTGCATCTTGAAGAGCGCGCCGGCATAGAGGACGGGATCGCGGACGCCTCGCGCGAAATTTCGAGCCGGCTCGCCCAGTCCCAATTCACCGCTGACCACGACGGTCTCGCCCAGGGGCGTCGCCTCTCCGCGCCCGATCGACAGGCTCCCCTTGCCACCCACATCCAATGTCCGGCCCCGGTTCTGCACTTGGAAATACGACAGAGGCGGGTCCACCTGGACCCGAACCGGGTCATCCGGCCCCAAGCCTGGCCCCACCCGAACAAAAAAGGCGCCATAGTTCGCTGAAAGACCCGCCACCGGAGCGTGAAAAGCCCGAAAGGAGGGCTCGCCCCATGCCGGGTGCCAGTAGGCGGCGTCAAAACAGGAGGGGTCCACAACCACGTCCCCCTCCACACGGACCAGGCCATTGCGGCGCAAGTCTGCCGCCAACCGCCACCAGTCCTCGGAGTTGAGCGCGGGATCGCCGCCTCCCCGAACGCCTAGTTCACCCACCACCCCGGTGGGTACGAGATCGCGATCCGCCACGATCACCGTCTCGAAGCGGTGGCTGGGCCCAAACGCGTCGAGGGCCGCGAGCGCAGTCAACAACTTCATGTTGGACGCAGGAATACGCGAAACGTCAGGATCTCGGGCGTAGAGGGTCTCCCCGTCCGCCCCGATCACCAGAGCGCCGACTTTCGCAGAGACCAGGGAATCCGCTTGTAAGGTCGCATCCAGGCGAACCTCAAGGGGAGTCGGCGAATCCGCCGCCCAACCGACCCCCGCGGAAAGGATCAGCAGCGCCAGCGACGTTACCCAAGTCATCACCCACCTCACCGACGTCACCGAGACTCGGACGCCCAATGCGGCGCCGCGCGAGCGCTCGTCTCTCCCCGCTCGGCTCAACTCCTCAGCTCCCCTTTTCGATTCCTCGAGAATCGCCCCCCACTGGCCGCTGCGGGAGGCGAACGGCGCAACACGGGAAGCTTCACAAATCACTCCTCAAGCACTCCTCGAAAAACCAATCCCAGCGCGGGGGGTGCGGGACCGACCGACCTGCGCGAGGGTATCCGGCAGTTTGTCAGTGGGCAAACGTAAGAAGAGACAGTCGGATTGGGGGATCCGCGTGCTCAACTGGATTTGGCTCGGACTGATACTGGTCTCCATTGCCTACGCGTCCTGGATTCCCGGGCGCATGGCGGAGGTGGCCACGGCTGTAATGACCGGCGCTTCGTCGGCTATTACCCTTGTGATTGGCCTCGTGGGCGCAATGGTCTTCTTCTTGGGCCTGACCCGCGTGGCCTTCGATGCTGGGCTCCGCGATTGGCTGGGTCGTCGACTGGCTGGACTGGCACGCCGACTCTTTCCCGAAGTCCCTGCCGATCACCCCGCCATGGGGGCCATGGTGATGAACATGTCCTCGAACATGATGGGCCTGGGCAACGCGGCCACGCCTTTCGGCTTGAAGGCCATGTCGGAACTGGCCCGGCTCAACACGATGCCCGGTGTGGCCACGAATGCCATGGTGCTCTTCCTGGCGATCAACACCAGCGCCATCACGATCTTCCCGCCCTTCGGCACCATCGCCGTGCGCCAGGCCGCGGGTTCCGCCGACCCGTGGGCCATTTGGGCGCCCACACTGATTGCCACGACCTGCTCGACCTTGGCCGCGCTGGCCGGCTACTTTGCACTGGGTCGACTCCCCGTCTTCCGGCGGCGGGCCATGGACTCTCTCTCCGTGCCCCCCGCGCCGCCTGTCCCCAACGAAGACCCAGACTCGCCCCCAGAGACGAATCCCGCTGCCCCGCCGGTGGCGATCGCTCCCGGCTGGGTGCGCGCCACCCTCGTGGGTTTATTCGCGCTCACGGTGGTCTCGGGGCTCGGCATGGAATTCGGGCGTCTGGTCCCTGAACTCGGCGCCGGAGGTGCCAGCAAGGCAATCATTCAGGACTGGATGCTGCCGCTGCTCGTAGCGGGACTCCTTCTAATCGGCCTGGCGTCCGGCGTGCGCGCCTACGACTCGATGATCGCCGGCGCCCGGGAGGGTCTCGACGTGGCCGTTCGCATCGTCCCCTACCTCGTTGCCATTTTGGTGGCCGTGGCGATGTTTCGAGCATCCGGAGCCCTGGATCTTGTGATCGGATTTCTCGATCCCTATACCAGCGCGGTGGGAGTGCCCGCCGAAGTCCTCCCCATGGCGCTGCTCCGCCCGTTGTCGGGATCCGGAGCCTTCGGAGTCATGAGCGAGATCATCACCACCCACGGCCCAGACACCTTCATCGGCTATCTCACCTGCACCCTGATGGGATCCACCGAAACCACATTCTATGTCCTGGCCCTCTATCTAGGCGCGGCGGGCGTGGTTGACGGCCGCCATGCTCTCGGCGCCTGCCTAATCGGTGATCTCGGCGGCTTCGTGGGGGCCACCGCTGCCTGCCACTGGTTCTTCGGCTAGGCCAGGACAGCCCATGGGGAGCCCCTGCGGCGTCGATCCCCACCCCGCGGAAATTGCACGCGCGGTGGGTGCTGCTCTCGGACGAGAAGTCGAGACGGCCCTGCCCATTCCTCCCGGCCTCGACGTCCGCCGGTTCTACCGGCTACAACTCACGGGCGATGCCGATCCGCTCCGCTTGGTGGCCCGGGTAGACCCCAATCCGGGCGCGGCATCGGACCTTGAGCCCATCCGCGGACTCCTCGCCCAACACGGCCTGCCCGTTCCCGCCCGCTACGGAAGCGCCCGGGGAATCGAACTCCTGGAAGACTTGGGCGACCAAAGCCTGGAACGCCTCGCGGCCAGCGAGCCATCCGGGCAACGCGATGCGCTCTACGCCGAAGCCTGCGAACTCGTGCCCCGGCTCCAACGCATCCCCTTGCCCTTCAACCGCGCCTTGGACGCCGAACTGATCATGAGCAAGGCCCTCAAGTGGCTTCAATGGACCTTGCCCCTTGCCCTGGGGCGCCCGGCGAGTGCCTCGGAAAGCGGTGCCGTGAACGCGGCCTTCGGATTGATCGCGCGGACGTGCGAAGCGGCCCCCCCAAGGCTGGCCCACCGGGACTTCAAAGCCGCCAATCTGATTCAGCGGTGCGCTTCCGGGAACCAGCCCGCGCACTTGTGCATGATCGACTTGCAGGGCGTTTTTCTCGCGCCCCCGGAGTACGACCTGGTCTGCCTGCTTCGAGACTCCCAGGTCCAGCTGCCCGAGGACACGGTTCAGGCTTTGCTGGAGCGCACCCGGCCCGAACTGCCGGCCCCTCCCGGGCCCGATGAGTTCGCTCGCCGCTTTGACCTCATCGCCGTGGCTCGGATCGCCAAGGACATCTCCCATTACCTGCATGCCGCCAGCCATCGGGGGGATCGACGTTACCTCCGCTTCGTACCCACGGGCCTGTCGAACCTGCGCGCCGCCGCCATCCGCGCCCAGTCACGGGATCCCGAGATCAGCGAGTTCGCCGAAATCCTTGCGGCTTTACCCGCGACCCTCGATGTGCCGGTGGACTCTCGGGCACGGGACAAAGCCTGATGCGCGCAATGATCCTCGCCGCTGGGCTCGGCACCCGCATGGGTCCACTCTCAAGCCTACGGGCCAAACCCGCCCTACCCGTCCTCGGGCGCCCGGTGATCGCCTGGCTCTTGGAACTCCTCGCCCACCACGGCGTCAATGAAGCAGCCATCAATCTCCACCACTTGCCCCGGAGCATCGAGAACGCGGTGGACCGGTTCGCCCCCTCTGGACTCTCTGTGACCTACTCAAGGGAGGTCACGCCCCTGGGTACCGGCGGCGGGATCGCTTCCCAGGCCGATTTTCTTGCCCAAAGTGAGCCGGCCCTGGTCCTGGCGGGGGACATGGTGCTCGATTGCGACTTAAAAACCCTGGTCGCCCAACATCGCGAATCCGGTGCGGACTGCACCCTCGTTCTTCAGGCCAAGTGCAGACAGAACCAGCATTTCGGCACCCTGGGAATCGATGCCCAGGGCTCTCTCCGACGCATCGCAGATCGCTTCGATCTTGGCGGCGAGGTTCGGTCAGGAGTATTTGTCGGCCTTCGGATTCTATCCCCGAGCCTCTTCCGGGCGCTCCCCGACCGTGCGCCGGGGACAGCGTTCGAAGATCTCTCGGACTGGTGGGCTCCGCTCCTGGCCGCCGGGAAGGCCAAAATTCGCTGCCAATTGCTCAACCCCGAACAACTCCAATGGCAGCCCGTGGGCACCCCAGCCGAGTACCTGACAGCCAACCTTTCGCCTCCCCATGTGACGTTTCTGGCCGAGGCCGAAAGAGCCGCACCCGGGACACTCATCCAGGGCGAGGAAAGAGATCTGGTTCTCGGTGCGGGTGCCCGGCTGGGTCAGGGAAGTAGGCTTCGGCGCTGCGTCGTCTGGGAAAAAGAAACTGTACCCCCAAATTTTCATGGCCAGGGAGGGGTCTTCGCCGACGGAAACTTCTATTTTGGCGACACGGATCCCGGAGATGGCGTCGGGCAGCCGGGCAACCCAGGGAAAGAATCAAACGATGGATGAAGTGATCTTTGTCGGCACCAGCGATGCATTCGGAGCCGGTGGGCGACGACAATCGGCGATTCTCGTGCGCGGACCTCGGGGCACCCTCCTGATGGATTGCGGGGCCACAACCAACACTGGCCTCGTACAGTTGGGAATCGACCGGAATGAAATCGAGACCATCCTCATCTCCCACTTCCACAGCGATCACTTCGGCGGCATCCCGCTCTACCTGCTGGCGGCGCTTTACGAAGATAACCGCCAGCAACCCCTCGCCATCGTTGGCCCACCGGGCATCGAGGCCAAGGTCCGCGCCCTCGCCTCGGCCATGGGGCACAGTATGGATTCCCACGAGTGGCCCTTCGTCATCACTTTTCACGAAGTCAGGGCTGGAACCGAGCAGGAGTTCGGCCCTGCGCAGATCGCGGCTTTCAAAACCCAGCACCAACTCGAGGCCAATCCCCACGGCTACCGGGTCGATGTCGGCGGGGCCCGGGTCGCTTACTCGGGGGACACCGGATGGTTCGCCGGGCTCCCGGCACACGTCGCCGGCGCTGACCTCTTTGCCTGCGAGTGCACCCTCTTCGATCGCCACCTTGATTTCCATCTCAGCCTGGACGAAATCCGCACCCATCGTGCCGAACTGGATGTCGGTCGACTGGTACTCACCCACCTGGGCTCCGCAATGTCTCGAGAGCGCGAGACCATTGAGTTCGAAACCGCGGACGACGGCCTGGTGATTGGGCTCTAGCCCGAGCCGACGATGGCCCCCAGAACAGTCAGGCGCCCAGCGCCCGTGCAGTGGGGAATATGGTTGGGCAGCCCAAGCAGCGTATTGCGGCCGAGCAGCGAGAACGCCATGGCCTCGGCGGCATCCGCGGGAACCCCCCCCGCATCGAAAGCCTCCACGTCAGCACCGGGAACAGCGCCGCGTAAGCCAGCCATGATCGCTGGGTTCGCTGCCCCACCGCCGCCTACGAGGATGCGCTCTCCATCCCCCCGCCAACCCGGAAGCCAATCCCGACAGGCCCGGGCAACGCTTTCAACGGTAAAGGCCACCACCGTCGCGATCAGGTCGTCTCCCGAGGCTCCCGGTTCGGCCCTCTGCCAGCGGGCCATGATCTCCGCCGACCGGGCCCGACCGTAACGCTCACGCCCGGTGGATTTAGGCGGTGGCTGGGCGAGAAATTCATCTTCTTGTAGAAGCTCTTGAAGAAAGCCCGGCGAAACAGTCCCGCGCAAGGCCCGCGCGCCGTCCCGGTCCATCGCTTCCTCGCCCCCTGTCATTCGCTCCACCACGCCGTCCACCAAGCTGTTGGCCGGCCCCACATCAAACGCCACGACCTGATCCGGATCGCCTCCGGCGGGGAGCCACGTCACGTTGGCGATGCCTCCCAGATTCAGAATCAGACGACTTTCCTTCGCTTCCGAAAATGCAGCACGATGAAAGAACGGAGCCAGAGGAGCCCCTTGGCCCCCGGCCGCCATGTCGCCGGGCCGGAAATCGCCGACCACCCGGCATCCCGTACGTTCGGCGATCAGCGCGAGAGAACCGATCTGCAGAGTCCCCCCCACTTCCGGGTGATGGGCAATCGTCTGGCCGTGGGAGGCAATTCCATCCACGTCTCCCAGCGCCACCCCTCCCGCTTCGGCCACCGCCACTGCGGCCTCGGCGAAGCGTTCGGCAAGGATACGATCGAGGGCAACCAATTCGCGCATGGCCTCGGCGGCGGGCACCTGACCCGCTGCCAGGGCATGCACCCGCTCCTGCTCGGATCGAGGCAGGGGCAGTTCCCGATAGGCGAGCAGGGAGAATGGCCGGGTCGCCGTTCCCCCTGGCCACTCCACCAGCGCGGCGTCCACCGCATCCGCAGACGTTCCCGACATCAAACCAATCACGAGCATGACCGGGATCTTAGGCCGGATCCGAGTCGACGGACCCCGCACGGGGCCCAAGAACTTCAGAAACCTCCGCGAGACCTGGGTTCAAGTCCTTGACATTCCTATTCAATTCTCCACCATAGGCCGCTCGATTCTTCCCGGCGTCCCAAACTTTGGGGGTCGCCTGATTTTGGCCCTCCTCGATCCCTCCGGTCTTTACGTCCAAGCCGGAGCCGGCAAGCGCTCAGGTCGGACACGCCGACGGCGCATCGAGCCACCTCGAAACTCCGGAGTACAGCGACCCATGAACGAAGCTTCGCGCATTCAGGGATGGACAATCTGCGGTGCCGCAGGCGGGTTGGCCCTGCTCTTCGTCCTTGGTCTCCTCAACCACAGCTATTGGGCGATCGCCCTACCCGTGGCCGTTCTGACCCTCTTCGTGCTCGGCTTGGCGGGCTGGGTCGGCTACACGATCGCCACTATCCAGGTCGAAGCCGAACCGCTACCCGAGGTCCTTGTCTCCGACGCCGACACCCGCGAGGCAGGCCCAGAAGCCTCCAGCGCGGGCGAATCGACCTGAGTACCCGAGTATGCGAATCGCACTGCTGACCTATCGAGGAAACATGTTCTGTGGCGGACAGGGCATCTACGCCGCCTACCTCGCCCGGGAGTGGCAGAAGGCCGGACACGAGGTTCACGTCTTCGCCGGACCACCGCTTCCGGAGTTGGCCTCGGGCATTCCCCTGCACGAGATTCCCAACGACAACGTCTTCGCCGGTGAGATGCAGGATTTCTTCAACCCGGCCCAACCCCTCTCCCTACTCAAACCCCTAAGCCTCTGGGAGCTCGGCGTCTCGCGATTGGGCATCTTTCCGGAGATGCAGACATTCGGCTTCCGTCTGATGCGTCGCTGGCCGACGCTCCAGGAGCGGCACAAGTTCGACATCGTCTTTGACAACCAATCCCTGTCCTGGGGTCTGCTAGGCATTCGCGCCATGGGGACACCCGTCGTGTCGGTGATCCATCACCCCCTTCACATTGACCGCGAGGCCGACTACTCCATCGATCCCCGGCTGATCAAGAAGATCAAACGAACCCTCTACTTTCCGCTCTTCATGCAGCAGCAAGTAGCGCCGCGACTAGATCGCATCGTGACAGTGAGCCAGGCATCGGCCCACGAAATCGAGCGCTACTTCGGCATCCCGAGCAAGAACGTCCCGGTCATCTACAACGGCACAGATACGGAACTCTTCCGACCCCTCGAAAGCGTCGAGAAAGAAACCGACATGCTTTTCGTCGGGCGCACCGAAGACCGAAAAAAGGGCATCGGTACGATGCTTGAAGCCCTCTCGCTGCTGCCCAAAGAAGTCACCCTCAAGATCGTGGATGGCCGCATACCGGAAAATGGCCTCGTCCCCCGCCTGATCCAGAAATACGGACTGGGCGACCGGGTCAAGATTGTCGACCGGATGCTCAGTGTGGAGGAACTCGTCGAACAGTACTCCAGCGCACGGGTCGCCATCGTGCCCTCTTTCTTCGAGGGGTTCGGATTTCCAGCCAGCGAGGCCATGGCATGCGGGCTCGCTGTGATCGCCAACGCCGCCGGCGCCCTACCCGAGGTTGTGGGCACGGATGGACACGCGGGACGCCTCGTCCCCATGCGCGACTCCCGGGCCATGGCCGACGCCATGGCGGACGTCCTTTCGAACCCGGAGAAAACCGCCCGAATCGGTCGTGCCGCACGCAAGCGGATCGAGCGAGTATTCCAATGGAGCGACGCTGCCGCTGGCCTCGTCGACGTATTCGAGGAAACCCTTCGTGCTTCTCACCGTCGATCTCGAGCGGCTTGACGTCCGAGCCGGCGACCTCGTCTTGGACGCGGGTTGCGGCGAGGGTCGTCATTGCTTCGGCTGCCTCGAACGCGGGGCACGAGTTGTTGGACTCGATCTCGACTTCGACTCCCTAAGGCTCGCCGCCCGGCGCCTCCGGGGCCGGGCCGAGGAACTCAACTCCGTCGGAGAGATG
>CAWVXN010000106.1:0-8529 GCA_963933695.1 uncultured Myxococcales bacterium
AAGAGCAGACAGGCCGGATTCCCACAGAGATTGGCGGGGTTGACGAGGAATTTCGAATTCTCGACATTGGCGGAGCGAACGGTCGGTTTTCGGATCGAATGCTGGCGGAGTACCCCAGGGCGCAGGCAGTGGTTGTGGACAACAGTGATTATCTGCTCCAACAGAATATTCCCAATGATCGGAAGAGGCTGTTACTTGGTTCGGCTACGCAACTCCCCGAAATTCTGGGCGGCGAAAAATTCGATTTCATCTTCGTGAACTGCCTGCTGCACCATCTTGTGACTGGAAACTATTCCGGCAGTCGTCAGACCATTCGGGGTGTGTTGCGCGATATCTCAGGGTCTCTCTCCGAAAGAGGTCGAGTTTCAATATGGGAGAATATCTTCGAAGGTGCGCTCCTGACCAATTTTCCGAGTCGGGCGATATTCGAGATCACATCGGTTCGAGCGCTCTCAAAAATCGCCCGGAGACTTGGAGCAAACACGGCCGGTGTGGGGGTATGCTTCCTCACTCGGCCGCAGTGGCGGAGTGAGCTTGAGGGGGTGGACTTGAAAATCCTGGACAGCCACTGGACGCCAATGAGCCTGCCCCTGTATCAGAGCCTTCCTCTGACCATCGGGTCCGTGGGGGCCGTGCATCTGTGGTGCGGCAAGGCGCAATAGCTCGACTGCCTCTGCAATCTGACGCATTCCCGGCCGGGACGAACCAATTCAGTTGCTCCCCGTACGCTTGGACCAAAAGTGTTCGTGTTCATCCCTTTTGTGTTCATCCGTCTTCTTGTTCATCTATAGGTATAGGGGCGCTTCGTGTGCTTGGGCGGGATAGGGAAGAGGCCCTGATAATGTCCACATTCCGCTCGGACTGACGATCCGTCCGTCCAGGGAAGTCGGGCCGGAGATCGCCTATTGTTAGCGAGCTCGCCGCAACGAAGTGGGCTTTCTATGGGCAGACGAGAACGGCCGATCCGTAACTCGCTGCCCCTGATGAAGGGATTAAATGACCATGTCAGATAGTGAAAATCTGGAAGATGCGGCCGCTAAGGACTCACAAACGGATACCGAGCCCCAGGTCAAGAAGGGTTCGCTGGCACTCGGCGGGCTTCGAGACATCAGCCTTGGCGCTGCGCTGCTGTCTCTTTTTGCCGCGGCTGATGCATGGGCGGGGCTGACAGAGGGCCGGCTGGCCCAGGGTCTTTCCGTGCTGGACGGGCTTCTGGTGGGCGCCGCATTGGGGGCGCTGAGTCACGAATGGGGTCATTTTGCAGGGGCTCGATTCTCCGGGTCGGATACGCCGCTTTTGCCTTTCAGTAAATTCCCGCAAATATTCAATCTTAACTTGATGAAGTGCGAAGCCTCGCATTTCATGGGGATGAGCCTTGGTGGAAATATTGCCCACTGGCTTCTCTTTGTTGTCTTGATCATGGGACTCCCTCTCACGAGTGTCGGTCAGGTCGCGCTGGTGAGCGGTTCTTTCGGCTTTGGAGTCTTTGCCACGAGTGTCGAGTTGCCCGTTATCCTGAAAGCAAGGGGCGGAGCAAAGCCTCTCGAAGCGCTGTCGGTGATCTCGCCCAATTTTGTCCGGCGAAATGGCTCATGGGGGCTGGCTGCGGCTGTGCTGGCTTTTCTGGTGATGTAGGCCCCGGACGGCATCTTGGCGTGGGGAAGCGCAGGCCTGGACCACACGCCGAGCCGGCTTTAAGTGGCACCGCTGCTAAGAAAAATTGACTCCAACGACCGCCCCCGGACAATGGTTTTCTCTACGCACCGACCCTGGTGGCAGCCTGGTGAACATTTCCGAGCAGTGGGGGAGGGCGCTTCGTTTTGTGTCGTCTCTGTATGCAGACGAGTACGCGAAGCGGCAGATCAGGGCCCTGCGCTAACTTGGTCGGCTTGTTGATCTAGTCGTATCGATCTTGACGTGCAATCTAGTCGTGCCAATCTCAAGTAGCCCATTCTAGTCGTGAAGGAAGAAGCCGTGCAGGGAGATCCGAATTCGGCCGAGGGAGGATCTCCCTATCTGCCCTCAGAGATGAGCGGTCTAAAGAAGCGCCTTTCTCAGAGGAAATTCGAAGCGGCCTACCATGTCTGGAAGAGGGCGATTCGAAAGCACTCTTCTGGCGAGACGCTTTCCAGAATTCTCGAGGTGGGCTGCGGACCGGGGAATTTCGCTCTGTGTCTCGAAAAGTGGTTTCCTGATTCACAGGTGATGGCACTGGATCTTGAGGATGACCTGATCCGATTTGCCTCCCGACGGGTGCATTCCGCCCACTTCGTTCGGGCAAGCTCGGAGAAAATCCCGTTGCATGCCCACTCCGTCGACGTGGTCTCCGCGCTCCAGGTGATTGAACATTTTTCGACCCCCGAAGACTTTCTCGCTGAAGTTGCCCGAATTCTTCGGCCCGGCGGGCTCCTTCTCCTGTCCACGCCGAATCCTCAAGGGCTGGGAGCCCGACTCCAGGGCGAGAACTGGCAGGGTATTCGGGATGATCACATTTCGCTTCGGTCCCCGGCTCAGTGGCAGGCAGCACTGGGCGAAGAGGGGTTCGAGAGACTCTCGGAGGGGACAACTTTGTTTAATGGCGTCCCGGTTCTGGGTCGGTTTCCGATATCGCTTCCCTTTCAGGTTGTTCAGGCTGCGGCCGGATGGTTTCCTTGGCGCTGGGGCGAAAGCTACATGGCGGTGGCTCGGAGCTCAGGCTGAAAGAACCTTCCTTGGGACTCCCGGGAATTGCCGTCCAGGCGAGATGCAGCTCCGGATACCTTGATTAGAGCGCTTACTTTCTGGGGTGCTGCGTATTTCTCGGACGTGTTGAGATTCGGGCTGTATGTCATCCGGCCGAAAGGCTTTGCTAGGGTCCTCGCCACACGACCCTTGAAAACTGAGCACCCAAAAAACGCTAGGAAAGCTGATGGACCTCAAAAAACTCATTCGTACGATTCCTGATTATCCCAAGCCGGGCATTCAGTTTCGCGATATTACGACCTTGCTGGAAGACGCCACCGGGTTTCAGCAGACCATCAAGGAATTGGTGGATCCACTGAGAGACGTTCAGGTTGATCGGGTGGCAGGAATAGAAGCACGCGGTTTTATCTTGGGCGGCGCAATTGCTCAGCAGCTTTCGGTGGGATTCGTAGCGATTAGAAAGAAGGGGAAGCTGCCCTGGTCCACCCACTCGGTGGAATACGAGCTGGAATACGGCACGGACGAAATGGAAGTTCATGTGAACAGCATCTCACCCGGCGACCAGATCCTTCTCGTGGATGATCTGATTGCTACAGGGGGCAGCGCTTGTGCGGCGGTGGAGCTGATTCGTCGCTCGGGGGGGGTGGTGGTCGGTGCCAGCTTCATAGTTGACCTTCCCGACCTGGGTGGCAGGAAGAAGCTGGGAGACCTGGATATCCCCGTGCGAAGCCTTATGGAGTTTGAAGGCGATTGAGGGCCCAGATCGCTGGCTCAGTGCGCGCCTGGGCGGCGGCCAGCTCCAAGGCTAATCGTCCAGCAGCAGCATTCGGTGTACGGCGGTTTTCGCAAAGTTCTTAAGCGTGAATTTTTCTCGGTCGTAGGGCATGTCACAACCTTTGCATGCCGCCTGGCGCTCGGGGTGCTTTTCGATCAAGTCGCGTCGGAGCGCCTGGTACTTCTCTCCGTTCCAGATTTCTTCAAGATCCTGGTCAAATAGGTTCCCCAATACCGTCTGGTGCTCAAGGTCGCGGCAGCACGCAACCGCGTCTCCATTGTGCGCGATGAACATCGTGTACCAGGGATAGGGGCAGAGGCGATAGTTGTCCTGAGAGCTGAGGCGACTTTCCATTGTTCCCGAGGCGTTATGGAATACACGTCGGTGAAAGGAAATCCGATCGGACGGTGGGAACAGCGCCTTAAGAGCTTCAAAACGCAGGTCTTGCTCTGCGGGGTCTGAAAATTTGAACGACGAGATATCGGTCACCTTGAATTCGATGTGCCCCATGTCGTCGTCGGCTAGCGCTGCTCGCAGATTGTCGAGAACCACCTGCCACGAGCCCGGAGTTCCTCGAACCTCTTCGAAATATTCAGGGTCCGAGCAAAAGTCCGGGGTCATCGCGATTTTTACGCCGTTCCTCGGCAGCTGGTGAAGGCGCTCGCGAGTCAGCAACATCCCATTGGTCGCAAAATGAAACGTGGTGAATCCGTAGTCGCGGGCCATGCGGAGGTGTTCGTGAAAGCGCTTGTTCATGAAGGGCTCGCCATCGAGGGTCCAGTGCAGCAAGTCGCCCTTTACACCTGCTGCGCGCAATTTCTTGAGTAGGGTTTCCAGGCCGTTGGATTCCAATGCAGCCGCCGGAATCTCGGCGAAATGATCGGGGTTGGATTGGGGGCAGAAACTGCAGGTGAAGTTGCATCGGTTGGTCGGCTCGATGCTGATCTCCTGGGGCAGGTAGGGCAGGACTTCGCTGCGCCGGATTGCCCAGTGGTAAAAGATTCTGGCCGCCGCCGTGAACTTTCCGGCCCGGGTAGATTTTTTGTATTGGGTAGAAGTCATCGGGATGTCATTCGCCTGTGGTCAGATTGGTATTTCGGGTGGGTTGATGTCCGGGCAGAGCGGGTTGCCCCAGGGGGAAAATGGCTGTGCTCGGGATTTAAAGGGTATCCCCATTCCGATCTTATCGGTATCGCCGCGGATGAAGCAAGTCCAAAACGTCCTGCCACGCTTAACCTCTGGCCTGGTCAGCTTGGGCTAGGGTTCGAATCCGGCGCAGCCTGAGCGATTCCGTCGCGAAATAAAGCTGAGGGTTCGGAATGTTGCAGAGCCAGTTCGCTTTCTAGAGAACCGGAATCCGATGAGCGAGAGTTGTTATATAGCCAGCCTCAAGTATTCGCCGGTCATGTGGAATCATGGACGGGGTCTCGGAGAACCCGTTCGAAGCGCCGGCCATTCCGTCCGGTACCTGATGGCTTCTGGATACGACTGGCTGTGCGCAGACTCGGAACTCGATGTGGATCGGGTCGAAGTGGGCCGTGACTCAAACCCGTTGATCAGCATGCTTTCTTTTCTGACTTCGGGTTCCTTACGAAAATTGCGGGCCCTGTTTAGATCTCACCCGCCTTCCGTCCTGCTCTTCGTGAATTTCAACCCCCTGATCGACCGAATCGTGATTCGAATCGCTCGGAAGGTGAACCCCCAAGTTCGCGTGGTGGGGCTCTTTCATGAACCCCATACCGAGGGCAAGCTCGTGTATGGATGGAAGAGAGCGATTATGCTCATCCTCTACGAGTTCCTGACCCAGGGAATGGCACGTCGCTCGGATGCAGCGATCCTTCCGTCCGAGCAAGCGGGAAATACTTTTGAGCGTTTCTATCCGGGCTTCAAGGGCGACTCGAGAGTCATCCCCCTTGCCTATGCGGATGTGGGTTGTGACGAGGAAATCAAGAGAAGTCTCGTCAGCTTTTTGGGTCACATTGGAAATGCTCATCAAAAGGGACTCGACCTGTTCTTGGAAATGGTTGAGGCCAATGCGGCTCGCTCGGGAAACCTGGTCTTTCAATTGGTGACGGGGGACCCGCCCGATCGAATTCTCGACGGTCTTTCAGAAGCTGCTCGCTCGAGCCTGCTTGTGGTGCACAGGGACAGGCTGACCGATGAGGTGATCTGTCGGGCAATTCGTGAGAGCCTGGTGGTGGTCTTATTACAACGGCGGGTAATGCAGAGCGGCGCACTCCCCATGGCGTTCATGAATGGAACGCCGGTTCTGGTTTCCCGCTTAGAAGGATTTACCGAGTTTGTCGAAGAGGGGCGTACGGGCCGGATTATTCCCGTTGAGGCTCCCTTGGAGCAGCGCTTCGCCGCAATCGATCAGATTCGTGATGACATCGAGTTCATGAGCCCCTTGTGCCGGGAGGCCTACGAAGAGAATTTCGATAGCCGGTGCGTTACCCGACACGTTCCCTTTCTACTCGGCCTTGGCGAGGACTAATCGTAAATCCTCCCGGGCTGACTGCATTGGGTGGGCTCATATCCGGCAGGGGCAGTTCTAGATCTGGGTTTCAAGGGGCGGAGTGCGTCCAGCCGGGGGCATGGCTTCATTTTTTGACGCCCCCCGGGGTCGCGGGGCTCTGGAAGTCGTCTCTGGATTAATTCGTGGCCAAATTTGCGACTCCATCCCACGCGTTGACCTTCGAATGAGGAGAGAAGGTCGCATCCCACGTCTACCGAAGAGTGCCCGAAGCGCGCATGCTTGGGCCCGGCCCAAAAGGCCCAAACGAATTTGAATGACAGCTTTTCTAACCCAGTCGCTAAATCGACCAGGAGCCGATGAATGAGCACCGATGTAGACGAACTCAAGCGCCAGATAGAGTCCCTCCGAAACGAACTCCGGAAGGTCCAGCAGGAGCACGAAGCCAGCTTGGCTCGGGCCAACCAGCCCAGCCCCTACTTTTCAGAAGTTGATCTCCAAGGGCTTTCCAGCACCGCCGGGATCCCTCAGCACGGAATGCCCGCTAAGGCCGCCCGTGCCCTGATCGAAGACCACCACGCCGTGGACTTTAATCAGCGCCTGAACACCTCGTCCTACGTCAATGTTGAATTCGAGCCCGAGGAAGAGGCGGTTGCCCTGATGGGGCTGCGAATCAATCTTGCCGACCAAACCGTGTACCCGCAATCCTATAAGCTGCACGATTCGGTAGTCAATATGATTGCTCGCCTTTGGAACTGTCCGGAACCAGAAAATTTTTCCGAGTACGGGGTCTATGCCGGAGCCGGGACCGTCGGATCCACCGAAGCCTGTCTGTTGGCCGGAATTGCACTCAAATTTCGCTGGCGTGAGTGGTACCGCGCTCGGACGGGGGAAACCGAAAGCCAAGTGCGTGCCATCCGCCCAAATGTGGTGATTTCATCTTGTTACCAGGCGGCTTGGGAGAAACTCTTCAAATACCTTGATGTTGAACCCCGACTAATCTTTCCCAAGCGGGATGATTTCACCCTTGATGCCGAACAGATTCGCGAGGCCGTGGATGAGAATACCATGGGCGTTGTGTGCATTATGGGGAACCACTACGGCGGGCAATACGATCCGGTCTGGGATGTCGATCGCATCGTGGGCGAAATCAACAAGGAGAAGGGGTACCAAGTCGGAATTCATGTTGACGCAGCATCGGGCGGTTTCATCGCGCCTTTTCAGGACCTTCCCGCGTGGGATTTTCGGCTGAACAACGTCTTGTCGATTTCCTCGAGTGGCCACAAATACGGAGAATCGTGTTGCGGTACGGGTTGGGTTGTCTGGAGGCAGAGACAAGATCTAAGCGAGCACGTGGCAATTTCGGTGACATACCTGGGAGGGAACGCCGAATCATTCACTTTGAATTTCTCGAGACCGGCGAGTGGCGTGTACGTTCAGTACTACAAGCTCATGCGTTATGGGATCGAGGGCTATCAGCAGGTCTGTAACAAGATGATGAAGAACGCCCAGTATATTCGGGAAGGTCTCCGGGCTATGACGTTTGAAGGAAAGCCGAGATTCATTTTCCTTGACGCCGGAGACGACGGGTGCCTACCTGTTGTGGCCGCTGCACTGAACCCGGAATGCGATTTCACCTATGACGACATCGACCTTCAGAACGCGCTGTCGCAACACCACTGGTACGTCAGTGGATATAAAATGGGCTTCAATCATCCTATCACTGAAGAGAATATTCCCTTGTTTTCGGATACAGACCGAAATGACACCATGTTTCGTATTGTGGTCAAGAACAACTTGACTCGAGGAATGGCAGACAACCTTCTCGAATCCTTCGTCGAAACCTTTAAGTTTCTCGATGCGGTGGACTTCTCAGGCCTACATGGATTCGACACAATGCATCTGCGGCACAAAGACCAGAGGAAGGTGACCAGCCACTGCTGACCTTTGCGAGGAGGCCGATCGCCGAGTTTTCGGCGATCGGCTTTCGTATCGAATTTGCAGCCTCTCTCTGGCTCGGGGTCCAACAGGAAATTCCGTTTCGTTACGCAAGCAACGATGGGGCAGAGTATGCCGACGTTGCTCGAAGGTTGGCCAGAGGCGATGGGTTTACCACCGGCCTGATCTATCCGGCGGAACTCGAGTTCGGAGTCCACCGTGACGAGAAGAGAAAAAGGGACGGTGCCCGCATTCCCAGGGTCCCCAGGCAACCCATGCTTCGGTACGCGTCCGTGATGGGCCGGTGAAGTCCCCCGGAGAGTGGAGATTTACCTATGATCGAGCTCCGATAATGAAATCCCAAGCAGGAGAATTCAGATGCAGATCAATGACCGCGTAGCGGACTTTGCTTCCACCGATCAAAATGGCAGAGAAGTTCGGCTGAGCGAGCTCCTCAGAGAGGGTCCCCTGGTGCTATTTTTCTACCCCAAGGCCATGACGCCTGGTTGAACCATTGAAAGCTGTCACTTCCGTGACTTGGCGACGGAGTTCAGCGAACTCGGTGCCCAACGCGCGGGAATCAGCGCTGATCCGGTGGATCGGCAAAAAGCTTTTGATGAGAAGAATGGTCTGGGGTTTCCTCTGTTCTCGGACCCCGCAC
>CAWVXN010000107.1:0-8490 GCA_963933695.1 uncultured Myxococcales bacterium
CGGGGGGAGTGCCATTGGCTTGGTCGCCGCGGGGATGGCCGAGTCGGCTCAGGCAGCTATCGAGAAAAGCTTTACTCGCGCGTACCCTGGACTGGCAGAGAAATTCCGTTGCTATCTGGTGGATTCCGATGACGGACTTCGCCTCGCATGAAGGCGATTCTACTTTGCGCCGGGTTTGCGACCCGTATGTATCCATTGACCCGGGACCGCCCGAAGCCGCTACTCGAGGTGGCGGGTCGACCCATCCTCGATGACCTAGTGCTCCAACTGATTGAAAGTGGTCTAGTGACTTCTTTTCAGGTGGTGAGTAATGCGCGCTTTGCGCCGCAGTTTTTCAGTTGGGCCGATGAGATGCGAGCCCGGTATCCAGAGCATGGGTTTCGCGTCGAGAACGATGGAGCACAAAGGAACGAGGACCGTCTGGGTGCGATCGGCGACCTCAATTTCGCAGTGGAGCACGAGGATCCAGGTGAAATCGTGCTGGTGGCGGCTGGCGACAACCTCTTCCGTTTCGATCTGGATGCCCTGCTGCAGAAGGCTGTGACCGAACCGCGGGACACGATCACTGTCTATCGGGAAACCGAACTAGACCGACAGCGACGGACGGGCATCGTCGAACTCGATCAGGATTTTCGCGTGAGGGCGTTTCACGAAAAGCCGGAGCACCCGCCGAGCGAATGGGCGGCACCCGCCCTTTATCTTCTTACCCGACAATCGCTTGCCAAGTTGCCGGTGTTTCTCGCCGACCACCCAAATTCCGATGCGCCCGGCCACTTTATCCGTTGGCTGGCGGCTGACGGCGTGGTGCATGCTCACGTCATGAAGGGCAATAGGCTTGACGTGGGCGATCTGGCCGGACTCGAGCGCGCGGAGTTGTGGTTGAAGGAGCGCGATGGGTCCGACTAACCGGGTCGGAATCCAATCCCGGAGGGGGTGGCCCGCGAGGAGTTTTGGGCCTGGCTGGATACGGTTCTTTGGGCGCCTGCTTGTCCTGACGGTGGTTTGCTTAGCGGTGGCATCGTGCCGAGAAGATTCCGGAACGCGAAGGATCAAACTCGCCCATGGTCTGGCCGCCAGTCATCCCGTTCATCAGGCCATGGTTTACTTCGGCGAACGCCACCTTTGGCTATAGGGGCAGAAGCGCCTTGGCTATAGGCGCAGTAGCGCATTCGGGCAGAACCCGGGAACGCTTGATGCCAGTAGAGTCATGCCCCGGCCCGGATGCCTCAGGGCAAGGGGTGCAGACGGACGAGAAGCTCTTGGAAACCCTTGACGAAATTTGATCGTACCCGTACTGGCTTGCCCACCACTTCGACCAGGCGAAAGCGCGTCATGATTTCTTCCCACAAGATGCGCAGCTGCATTTCCGCCAACCGGCTTCCCATGCAAAAGTGAACGCCCCAACCGAAGGAGAGATGGCGGCGTACGTCCGATCGGTCGATGAGAAATTCATTCGCTCGATCGATGGCCGTCTCGTCCCGATTGCCCGACACGTACCACAAGACGACCTTGTCTCCCTTCTTGATTGACTTTCCGCCCAACTCGGTGTCCTGTGTTGCTGTCCGCCGCATATGGGCAAGAGGGGTTTGCCACCGGATAATCTCGCTGACCATGTTCGAAATCAAGCTCGGGTCATCTCGAAGCTTCTGGTATTCCGCCGGAAATTCATTGAGGGCGAGAACGCCTCCGGTGATCGAATTGCGGGTAGTGTCGTTTCCTCCCACGATGAGCAGTACGAGGGTTCCGAGGTACTCCATCGGGTCGATGCCCTTGGTGGCCTCGCCATTGGCCAATGCGGTGATCAGATCGAGTCGATCGTCGTCGGCCTTGTTTTCTCGCTGTTTCCAGAGACCCGTAAATACCTCGAGACACTCCATCAAGGCTTCCTGCCGCTCCTCCTCCGTGACCCCTATAGCGCCTGTCTGCTCGGGGCTGGCCGTTGCCATGTCGGACCAGAAGGTAAGCTTTCGACGGTCCTCGTAGGGAAAATCGAAGAGGGTCGCGAGCATTCCTGTGGTCAGTTCGATGGAAACCCGGTCGACCCAATCGAAGCTCTCTCCCACAGGGAGGGACTCGAGGATCTCAATCACCCGCTCACGGATCAAGGGCTCCAGTCGCTTGAGGTTGCGGGGCGCGGCGACGGGTTTCACGACGCTGCGGTGGGCGGCGTGCCGAGGGCCATCCATGGTGATGAAGCCGGCTTCCAGGGGAAAGTCGGGTTCGGGATCGCCGATGACGATGCTGTGTGCCGATGAGAATATCTCAGGATGATTCTCGACTTCAACTATGTCTTCGAAGCATGTGATCGACCAGTAGGGCCCGAACTCGCTTTCGGCGCAGTAGTGAATGGGCGCTTCTTTACGAAGACGCTCGAAGTAGCCCCACTGGGTATCGGTCTCAAAAAGCTCGGAATCAGAAACGTCGATTTTCTCAAGGGGAATCGAGTACGGATCGGCGGATGCCTGTCCGGAGGTCTGCGGGGGGCCTTGCTGGGCGGGTGTTGTCATGGGTTCTCCTTTAATCATCAATTCGGCCTGTGCTGGCAGATTCGTAGTCAACCGAGACACCCCGCAGAGTAGCGTGGGGAAATAAGCGGTCATCTTGGGTCAAGATGGCCCCCCGCCCGTGAAATGCCTCCGGCGAGCCCACCCGGCGTCGAAAATCCCGTCGACCTATGCTCTGTCCCAAGGGGCATCGGCCCCCTCTTGTGAGTGGAGTCCTTGTCCGTCCCATGTGCCCGGATTTTGTGCCTGGAGTGAGTGCAGGGAGCTTGTGAAGGAAGCTTGTGAAGAGAACTTGTGGGCGGAGCTTGTGAATAGACTTTGTGAACGACCTTGTGCACAGAGCTTCCAAGTCGAGGCTCCATGACGGTCATTGCGGAGATTTTTGAAAAATGGGAAAAGAGGGACCGATGCGAAGTGACTTCAAGGCTCTCCTCTGGATTCTCAAAATCGGTGCCGGGGTCAACGTCTATCTCGTTGCGAGCCTGCTCAGCCTTTCAAATCCCAATCCCCAGGTGGTGGTTCCCGGTCTGATTCTTCTCGGAGTCTCTGGGTTTCGTTGCCTCTTCCCCAACCGCTATCTCGAAAACATCGTTTTCCACGACAGTCCGCTCAGCTCGATTTTCCTGACCCGCTGTCTCGCGACCTTCTCCGAAGTTGCGTACATCTACCAGTTCTCCTTCGTGATCAGATTTTTGAACGTCGAACACGTTGGCTGGGTAGACACCCTCTCGTGGGTGATGGTGGCGCAAGTCGTCATTTCACAGGGGTTCGTTTGGGGCGCCATTCTGACCAAGCGACTCGATCTCTATTTCTATGAGGAACTTGGCTGGTTGGTTATCTTTTTTGCCAACACCGCAGCGAGCGTTTTTCTGTATCTCGAGCCCAATTTGCCCAGGGACGGGAATTTTCTCCTCCAGTTGAACCTGGTTTTCGGCGCCGGATATCTACCCTGGCAGCTTCTCCACTTGAGATCCTTGCGGGCGGAAGCGAGGGCTGATCCAGGAACGGAATTCAGCGGAGGTGTTCGTTGGCGCGAAGGTCTGCGCGATTCAATCCATCAGCGAAGCCCGAGGACCGACGCAAAGGCGTGGGGTGGGCTAATCGGATTGACTTGGATGGTGGCCTATTGGGCAAGCCTGATTCCCTTGTGGGTGCACGCGGTGGCCAAGGTGGTTTCGGCGGCCGACTCATGATCCGCGTGGGGTGTTCGCAGGCTTGAGAAGCCTTTGGCTAGGGCTTGCTCCATAGGGGCAGCCATGCATTTTCTATAGCCTGCTAGGTTTCAGTTCTGTTGGAAATCAGATGTGCTGCCGCGATAAACACGGCGCCAACAATCACAAAAACCGCAACAAATCCGACCATATTTAGCATTACATTTTCGATTCCTAGGTCAGTTACGTTCAAAAATGAATAAGGGTATACGGCAGTTAAGGATCCTCGGATGATCGTCAGCACTCCATATACGGCAGGATATATGCCCCAATAAGGAAGATGTTTATAGGAAATCGGTCGCTTCTCAGCCAAGAACAACCAATCGATAATGTAGAGGATGGGCATGACTGTATTCAAACCGGTGGTGGTGATCAAAGTGAAACCCTGGGGATCGAACGAACTCACGATCAACACATGATAAACAACTGCCACAATAAGAATATAGGATGCAAGGGTTGCGCGGACGGCTGGGCGCATGAAAAAATTAGATAACTTTCTATCTGGTTTGAGCAATGGCGCCGTAAAGGCAATCGCAATCAGGATGTTGGTCAGAACTGTGAAATACCCAAAAAAGGCAATCAATGTTTCACCGATACTGTTGTACTCACCACTGATCGACATATCGACAAATCTAAGAAACACCACCACCCATGCGATGAGTGCGCAAATAATTCTATAGTTACTTGTCATTTTGGTTCCCCCACTCAGTGTTTTTGCGCAATGCGTCATCCAGAAGTTTCTTCACGATAAAGCCGGAAGAGGCGGAGAGGTGCAACAGCGCACCTCTCCAGTCACTGCCGACCCGTCCTGGGGCTAGTGGGGCACGTTCATGGACTTGGGCGGGCGAATGACGATATCGGCGATATTGACTTCGATGGGCTGGGTGACTGCATAGAGAACCGCCTTGGCGACATCGTTTGGGTCACCGAGGAGTTGCTTCATGTTCGCTGCGAGAGCGTCTAGAACTTCGGGGGGCATGCGTTCGCCCCTCTTTACCTCGACGTCCATCCCGGCCATCTTGACGATGGTGTCCACAAAATCCTGGTCGAAGTTGCGTGCAAAATTCGTCGCGATTGCCCCTGGCATCACGTTTGTCACGCGAATCGTATCGTTCTCGAGTTCGTCCCGAAGGCTTGAGGAGATCGAGTTCACCGCGTGTTTGGTCGATCCGTACACGCCTGAATTGCTGCGTTGGGCGGCGACCGAGGAAATATTGACAATTTGACCCTCTGCGCCACAAGCCCGCATTGCCTTGACGGCCGCCTGGCAGCCGACGAGAACAGCAAGGATGTTTGTCTCAAGCATCGCGCGCCATTCCTCCGGGTCGCCCTCGATGATTGGAGCCGGGTACGAGATGCCGGCGTTGTTGACCATGATGTCGAGTCGGCCGGTGGCTTCGACGGCGGAGTCGATCAGGGAGCGGATTTGAGCGACGTCCCGCACGTCCCCGGTGATCACGCTGGCTCTTCCGCCGGCCTCCTCGATGGTCTTCTTCGACTCTTCCATGGAGTGGGCGGTTCGTCCGGAGAGGAACACGTGCGCTCCGGCCTGGCCGAGATGCTGGGCGATCGCACGACCGATCCCGCTGGAGGCGCCAGTAACAATTGCAGTGCGGCCCTGGAGGGGGCTTGAGCTAGTCATCGCGGTTTTCCTTTTGGGGTGAGTAGGTGTGGGGCAATCCAAATGTTGACATTTGATGCTCATAATGTCAAATTGTCAGACATGCGAAATGACGTTGACCCCAAGCGCGAAGCGATCCTCGCCTCGGCATTTACCCAGTTCAGTCGCTATGGCTTTCGCCGAACTTCAATGGAAGACATCGCAAAGGAAACGGGCATCTCCCGAGCCTCGATCTATTCGCATTTCGAGAACAAGGAAGAGATCTTTCGCAGCTTGTCGGCCTCCTTGCACGAGGAGACATTGGGCAACGCCGAAAGCCGCTTGAAAGGAGAGTCTCCCGCTGGCGGTGCGCAGAGTCACCTAGCCGAACGAGTTGAGGAAGCGCTCATTGCCCGTTTCGGTCCCTTCCAAGAGGTCGTCACCCAGTCCGCGCACGGAAGCGAGATCTACGACGAGAACAACCGGCTCTGCGGAGACCTCGTTATGGATTCGCATCAGCGATTTCAATCCATACTCGCCACTGCCATGAAAGCGGCCTCACGGGCGGGCGAAATTGATCTGAAGGCCGCTGGGCTCTCGGCCGGGGGCGTGGCTGAACTCATTCACCTCGGGGCGGCCGGATTGAAACAGGGCGCGCCCGATGTAGCCACTTTCAAGAAAAGGCTGCACGGCTTTGTTCAGGTGTTTTTCGCTGGCCTTCGCTGAGCCGGGGATTGCGCGCCAGAGGTGAGACCCTGGGACAGAAAGTTTTTGATTGACCGAATAGCCGACCCAAAGGCTTTCCGCGCGAGGCTCAGGTGATCGCCAGAGGACGTAAGAGCGTCAGGCTCAGAAGTGGAAATGAAAAGCACAGAAGCCGGCGATGCCCGAACGAAAAGCAGGTACCGGCGCCTCTTGCCCGATCCGGGGACGGCGACGCCAAGGCCCAGTGCTAATCTTCGAGCAGCGGCCCGGGATTAGCGGCGGGACAAAAGGCCAGGGCTGGCGATGGCTCCTCTCGGCGCCCTTCGTGAATGCGCGATTTGATTTCGAATCGCTTAATGGCCAAGGAATGCCAGGATGCACGTGGTGGTTGTTGGAGCGGGGCTTCTCGGGCTATCCACGGCCCAGGCCCTGAGAGATGACGGGCACGACGTGAGCTTGGTGGAGTCCCGGGCCGGGCCGGCGCTTGGGACTAGTTTCGCCAATGCGGGAATGCTTTCGCCGAGCCTGACAGATCCCTGGAACTCCCCTGGCATCTTCTTCAAGATGCTCCGATGGCTGGGCCGAGAGGACGCCCCTTTTCTCCTGCGGCCCCGAGCCGTGCCGTCCCTGATCGGGTGGGGGGCGCGTTTCTTCTGGCAATCGGGCAGGGCCCGTTACGAGAAGAACTGGACTTCAAATCTTCGCCTTGCTCTCTACAGCATGAAGATTTTGGATGAACTATCCGACACGCACGCTCTGGCTTTCGATCGGAGCCGTGCCGGAATCCTCAAGGTATTTCGGACCCCTGAGGAGTTGGCGGTGGGCCTCCGTCAGGTAGAATTTCTTGCCAGCCAGCAGGTGGAGGCCCGAGTACTCGAAATTCGGGACGCGCTTGAACTGGAACCCGCCCTGTCTTCGGCGGCCCCCTCTCTGGCCGGCGCCATCTATCACCCCATCGACGGGCACGGCGACGCACACCTCTTCTGTTGTGCCCTCGAGGGCATTCTGGCTCAGGCGGATGTGCAATTTCACTACGGCACCCAGGCGTTGAGTTTGAGTCGGGAAGGAGGTCGTATCAGTGCGCTCGAGACCGATCGTGGAGCGATCGAAGGCGACGCCTTTGTGCTGGCGGCGGGAAGCGAAAGCGTTGATCTCGCCGCCAGCATTGGTCTGCGTATCCCCGTTCGACCCGCGAAGGGCTACTCCATCACCCTTGATCTGGATGGGGCCTGCGAACGACCGCGAATGCCCGTAGTCGATGACAGTCTCCATGTGGCCCTGACTCCTTTGGGCGAAAGGTTGCGTGTCGCCGGTACGGCCGAATTCGCCGGATACGACGAGAGTCTCACCCCGAGCCGAGTCCGGAACCTATTGGACGTACTCGGCAAGACTTATCCGCGCTGCGCAGAGCGACCGGAGGTCAGCGCCTGGTGTGGGCATCGACCTCTGTCCGCCGACGGTGTCCCCATCTTGGGGGCGACGCCCCTGGCCAATCTATTTCTGAATACCGGCCACGGGCCCCTGGGCTGGACATTGGCTGCAGGCTCGGGACGATTGGTGGCCGACCTGATCGGCGGCCGGGCCTCGGCCCTGGCCAGGGAACCCTATTCTCTCGAACGCTTCCGTGGGATTCTTTAGGCCGGACTCGGATCCCTGTTCTGGACGGCTCGCCCAAATATCTTGAGGCGGCGCAGATCCGGGGGGTTCGACTCCTTCCAGCCTTGGTTGCCGCTGGCTCTCGAGTATTCCCCCCGGTGCGGCCATTCTGGGCGGGCTAGCATTGGTCGCTTCCGTATATTCATGAGAGCCGGAGCAAAAAGCCGAATCGACATCCGCCTTGGAGAAATGTGATGACTCCCTCGAACTCGAAAAGAACTCGAAACGCAATTTTTATCGCACTGCTTCTTTCCGCGATTGTCGGGGGTTGCAAGGGCCCATTGGTGCTGCTGCCCGGAGGTGCCCTCGAGGGGGCGACAGTCCCGGCCCCGGCGGACTGGTCCTTTACGGACGAGATCGAAGTCGTTCAGTTGGAGACCAACCCCTCTGAACCGTACTCGGTCAACATCTGGGTCATCGCGGCGGATGGGAGCCTCTATGTTCACTCTGGCGCCAATCACGCCACCTGGATCGAGAACATGGAAGCCGATCCCCGGGTTCGGCTTCAGGCGAACGACTCTATCTATGAACTCGTCGCTTCTCGAGTCCAGACCCAGGATGAGTTTGATCGGTTCATTACCGCCTACGTGAAAAAATACGAAAACCCACCGCGCAACCCGCTTATAGGTGATGTGTACCTGTACCGCCTGGTGGTTCCTGAGTCCGCCATGTGAGGGAAGCCGGCTTAGGCCTAGCTTCTTGCAGAGTCCCGGTTTACTTCCACTCGCTTTACGGAGGCCCGCACCACGGGGATGTCGGCATCGTCCAAAGGCTGCATCACCTGCTTTCGGGCCAGAGCGGCCTCGATGTAGGG
>CAWVXN010000108.1:0-8394 GCA_963933695.1 uncultured Myxococcales bacterium
AGGTATTGACCAGTGCCGCCTCGGCCCAGACCGGGTCGTCCAAGTGGCCGTCGATCTCCGGGACCGATTCGGACCAGACAATGCGCACACTGGGGCGAACCTCTTCCGCTTCGATAATTGCGGGGAAGATTGTCGGAAAGATCGCCGCCAGCAGCAGCCCCCAGGCCAGGCCCAGGTGTTTACCTGCATTATTCATTCGGATTCAACTCGCTCTCTCACGTGCGGCCGTGACTCTGACGTCTGCTAAATCTCGCAACGCTCCGACTCGTAGAGTTCACCCGAACGAGGCCGCCGTCGGCGTGAGTTTACAGCGTGCTTTTCCCAAGAGTCAACGGAGTTCGTTCGGCGGAACCGCGTGAATTTCGATCGCACCGCTCTCGCTCAGGGCCTGGAGGGCCCAGGGCGATTCCCCCATGCGAAGTTCCGAAATTCCGTCCTTACGGGCGACCTGTACCCTTTCGGAGTCACCCTGTGGAGGTGTAATTTTCCCACCGGTCCTGGCCCTGATCCCCAGGCCGGGCGTATCAAGAAGGTCCACCCGAAGGGGCCCTCCTTTTGTCTCCAGGCGGGCGGGCTGAGACGGGGTCGCCTTCTTGAGCACAGCTCTCAACTCGCCACTTTCAGTGGTTGCCGTGAGAGTGCGGCCCGTCGTCACCCGAAGCCGGCCTGAAGAGGTCCGGGCGACAAGGTCCCGGCTGATCCCCTTGATCTCGATCAAGCCGTGGTCGGTTTCGATTTCCATCCTGGCGCCAGCGGGCACCAGAAGGCTCAAGTCAATTCTACCCTGGAGACGGCCGTCCTTGCCGCGAATTTCAGCGCTCGGGTAGCGGGTCTCCACCACCACCTCGCCCCCCTTCGTGACGATCGAGACATCGGCGTCCCCCTGCTCGAGAGCAAATCGCTGAATGATGGCGACCACCAGCAATTTTCCGTCTCCACTGCTGCGCCCCCGGACATCGCCGAGTCGATTGGAAACCTTCAATACCGAGTCCACCGGAAGCTCGACCGTCCAGCGCTCGGTATCGACCCAAACCTGGGGCTCTCCGGAAGAATCATCCCCAGCGGCGACCCCAGAGACCAGAGCCAATAGAAAGACCACTCTCAGCGAGCGGCTCAGACCTTTCTCGGCCCTCGGGAACTTGCCCAGCGGGGGGCATGGGGTCCACTTCGAGAAAATTAAAAATCTTCTTATAAATGAGACCCTTAGGGCATTCACCGACAAAGTTTTTGCACCTTTCTTGCACTTTGTAGTAGTAGTATTTGTAGTAGTAGTAAAGGTAGAGCGAACACGCGATCCATCGGCTGCATCGGGCAATGGCTGGCCGCGCCCATTCCCTTTGTGACCTCTTTTGTAAAAACCGATTTTTGCGAAAACCGACAGGGGCGGGCTGGGTCTACAGCGGCTTCAAGCGACCATGCTCGCACAACAGCAGGCCCCAGACCCTATTGGGGGGGGCTTCATATATGGACATTCTGAAGAAAGCGATTACACCGGTGCCTCACGAAATTTTCGAGCGATTGCAGCTGGCCCACCGCGGTCCCAAACTTCCAAAGTTGAGGCGGGCGGGTGTCCTGGATCGGCGCCAACCCTCGGGCCAGCGAATCTACTCATGGAATAACAAGCTCTTCCAGACGAAGGTGCGTGGCCAGGGGAAGAGCAGATCGCGCTCTCCGGCCGCTCGCTCGGGTGTGGAGGCCGTCGCAGTACACAAAATTTCGGAACGCTGGAGCCAATTTGAACCGGGAAACCGGAGCGGTATGTGAAGCGGCGCCAGCCCAGACGGGTCACTTCATAATTCATTGATGCGAACCTGCCATGGTCGGCCTGGGAAAGATCAAATAGCTGATAAATATGACGTATTTTCAGATGAAGCAGAAAAGCGTTAATTCGCTCGCGTGCGAGTACGAAGGAAGGAACTTCTAGCTTGGGCTCGATGACCAGCACCCACCCGATGCCCCCCACCCAGGGGAAGGCGGAGATGCGCCCAGGGGCGCAGGGGCGCGCGCGAATCTCCCCGGGGCTAAGAACCCGACGGATTCGCCCCGCCCGGGCGATGAGATCCGGCGCGATAGGATTGCTCGGCCTAGTTCTGATTCTGATTCCCCTCGTCACCCTGGCCGCCTCGCCCCGGACCCAGCTGCTCGCGCCCGCCCGAGTCCTCACGGGTGCCGAGGCCATGCCCGCCATTGAACCCGCTTTTGTCGACGTCGACCTCCGGAACCTGGTTCTTCGCCAGGCTTGGGCTCCCGGCGACAGTATCAAGATGATCCCCAAGCGCTTTTACCTGAGCGAGAAGTTGGTCGATTCCCAGTCCCGGGCAAAGGTACCCGCCCCAGGCAAGGCCGATCCACTGCTCGCGTTACAGGCTGGGGCCACGATCAACAAGGTCATCACCCCGCCTCTGCTCAATTTCGCGGGGGGAGGTTTTACCGGAGTCGCGCCGCCAGATACCGTGGGCGATGTCGGACTCCTTTACTACATCCAGTCGACCAACTCGAGCGCTGGTTCCACCTTTTCGGTCTATGACAAGGAAACCGGGGCTACTGTGGCTGGTCCTCTCTCCATGGACGCCCTCGGCGCGAACGCCCCCGGAATCGTCAACTGTGCCGTCGGCAGAGGCGACCCCATCATTCTCTACGACCACCTCGCGAGTCGCTGGCTTCTTTCGGAATTTTCGGATGCGGGCAACAAGCTGTGTGTCTACATCAGCGCAACTGCGGATCCACTTCAGGGGGGCTGGTTCGCGTATGAATTCGCCGCACCTCAATTTCCCGACTACCCCAAATATGGAGTCTGGCCCGATGCCTACTACATCGGGACCAATGAAGGGGCCGGCCCTGGGGTCTACGCCCTCGACCGCGTCAGCATGCTCGCCGGACAGGCCGCGGCCATGCAGCGATTCACAGCGAGCGGCCTGAACGGGTTTGGGTTCCAGATCATCAATCCTTCGGATATAGACGGTCCCACTCCGCCCCCTGTCGGTACTCCCAACTTTTTCATTCGCCACAATGACGATGAGTCTCATAACCCTGGCACCAACGATCCCACCACCGATTTTCTTGAAATCTTCGAATTTCATGTCGATTTTGCGAACCCCGCAGCCTCGACATTTTCCGGTCCGATTTCGGTGCCCATCAGCGAGTTCGACTCCAATTTATGCGGGCTGAGCAGTTTTTCGTGCATTCCCCAACCCAACGGCGGTATCGGACTGGATCCCTTGCGTGAAGTGGTCATGTGGCGAGTTCAATACCGCAACAAGGTCACTTACGAGAGCCTTATCGGGAGCCACGTCACGGATGTCGACGGCACCGATCATGCGGGAATTCGGTGGTGGGAACTTCGGCGGAATACCGGGGGGGGCTGGGTTCTCGCCCAGGAAGGAACCTACGCGCCCGATTCCCACAGTCGCTGGATGTCCAGCGCAGCCACGGATCAGGAAGGCAATCTGGCCATCGGATACAGCGCCGGAAGTGCATCTCTCTCGGCTGGCATCCGCTACAACGGCCGTCTCCAAGCTGACCCGCCGGGCACTCTCACCCAGGGCGAGACCATCCTGATCTCCGGTGCCGGAACGCAATCCAATGAGCGTTGGGGCGATTACAGTTCTCTCAATGTGGATCCCGCAGACGACTGCACATTCTGGTACACGAACGAATACGCCACTTCCGGCGGCAGCTGGTCCACCCAAATCGGAAAATTCAAGTTCGACGCCTGTGGCACCCCGGGAATCGCCCTCTCTGCCAACAACCTCTCCCAAAGCGTTTGCGCACCCGGAAGCCTGGCCCCCATTACGATTGACGTGGCGAGCACCGGAGGCTTCACGGGCAGCACAGCCCTTTCCTTCTCCAGCCTTCCTCTCGGATTTTCGGGATCCTTCACGTCAACATCGGTGACTCCTACTGCCCAAAGCACCGCGACGCTAACGGTCGATGCCAGCACGGTCTACAATGCCCACGCGGTCCAAATCCTCGCGACACCAACCGGTGCGGATAGCCAAAGCCTCCTCGCGGACGTCAGAGTTTATTCTCTCGTTCCGCCGGCGCCGGTACTCCACGTTCCACAGGACGGAGCCATCAACGTCTCAGAGTTCACTCCATTCAATTGGGACCCCACCTATCAGGCGGAAAGCTACACCCTCGAGGTCGATGATGATCCTCTTTTCCAAAGTATCGACATCGCGATCACCGGAGCGTCGACAGCGCATATCGCCTCCACGCCGCTCCAACCGGGCACCACCTACTACTGGCAGGTAACCGCGAACAACGCTTGCGGTGGGGCCCAGACCCCAGTTCGGAGTTTTACCACCACCAGTGCGGAACTCTTCTGCAGCAATCCCGGCCTCCCCCTTTCTTCCGCCGCCTCGGTCCCAGACAGCATCATTGTCAACCAGTCCGGAGCCCTCAACGGCATCAATGTAAGCCTGAATATCGCGCATACCTGGGTTGGCGACGTTCGGGCAACCCTGACCCACGTGGATACCGGCACATCCGCGGTACTCATGGATCGTCCGGGAGCGCCGGCGACCGGGAGCTTTGGGTGTTCAGGCAATGATATCAACGTCACGCTCTCCGATTCGGCAAGCGCGCCAGTAGAAGACCAGTGCGCCCCAACCAGCCCAGCAATTTTGGGCACTTTCCTTCCCAATAATCCACTCTCCGTATTTGCCGGGGAGGACATGTCGGGCACTTGGACTCTTCTTGCAGAGGACTTGGCAGGCGGGGACAGTGGCACGTTCAACCAGTGGTGCCTTATTCCGAGCCAGGTGCCCGAACCCGGTAGTTTCCTGCTTCTCGCCAGTGGGCTTCTCTTTATGTGTGGCGAGCAGTCACTCCGCAGGCGGCGGCGAAGGAACCCAAGGCAGCCCCACTAGAATCCCGGGGCGTTGTGTTCTCTTGAAGGAAAGAATCGGTCGACATGGGCCAGTGCGACCAATCTCGATCCTTTAGCGATACCCTTACCTGGGCCTTGCTGCTGACCCTCTTCGCGGTTCTCGCCATGCCCGTTCGCGCTTCCCCGCCAGAAACTACGAATTCCCTGGCATCAACCCGGGAAAATATCCAAATACTGGGGACCCATCGCGAGGATCTGGGAATCGAGGAAACCGTTCCGGCCATTCTTGTCGACGACAACGAAATCTTCACCTCTGTCCCGCAAGTTCTCACCGACGCCCTGCGCGGTGTTCGTACGGTTGCCGTCCAGACCACCACAGTCGGTCAGGGCTCGCCATTTATTCGCGGCCTTACCGGCTCCGCCATTCTCAACCTCGTAGACGGAATGCGACTGAACAATGCCATCTACCGGGCCGCGCCAACTCCCTACGTCGCGCTGGTTGAGCCGAGACTGATCGACCAGATCGAAATAGTGAGAGGCCCCGCTTCGGTCCGCCATGGCAGCGACGCCATGGGCGGGGTCATCCAGCTCCATACTCGACGTCCCACCTTTGAAGGCGATGCATGGCAGACCCGGGGGTCCTTGACCGGTTTTTTCAACTCAGCCGACTTGGGCCGAGGAATGCGGGCAGAAATCGAATTTGGAAATCAAGAGTACGG
The DNA here is from genome assembly GCA_963933695.1 of uncultured Myxococcales bacterium. Lineage (GTDB taxonomy): Bacteria > Myxococcota_A > UBA9160 > UBA9160 > UBA4427 > JAZXM01. The sequence continues at coordinate 5,551 of CAWVXN010000108.1, forward strand.
GCTTCGTGGCGGATTCTCCGGCCTCGAAACGGACAACTTGGAAGGCGGCGAAGGGGTTGGGCGACAAATCCCCAGTGCTTACAGCGCCCTGGGTGGCGACCTGGCCTTCCTCTGGACTCCGGCGGAGGGTCAACAGATCTCCTTTGACATTCAATATGCCGAGCAGCCAAAAACTCCACGCTATGACGAGATGCATGCGGGTTTCGGTCAGACCCAGCCATCGGCTTCTGAGTTCTACTACGAACCCCTTGAGCGATTTTTTACCCACCTGAGTTACGAAGACGAGCGCCCTTCGGAATTTTTCGACTCCTTGCGCTTGGACTTGTCCTTTCAGCGCATTCGCGATGACCGAAGCACCCGAGAGTACGAGAGCACCGAGAAAGTGAGAGAACAGAATACGAGCGAACTTCTGGGTATCACCGCACGTGCCAGTAAAAATCTCGCCGACAACATTCGCATGAACTGGGGAGTCGATGCTTACTTGGATTGGGTTGCCAGTAATCGCCAGAGAACTGACATCCTGACGGGCGACACAATTTCCGTGCCGGCCAGATTCCCCGACGGATCCACCATGAACACCTACGGAGTGCACTCGGATTTTTCGATTGATCTGCTGCCCAGCCTGACCCTGGATGGAGGAATCAGGTACAGCTACATCGATACGGAAATCCCCAGCGCAGGATCCGCTCCTTCGGGAGGAGGACAACAGCATGATGTCACCGGATCGGTGGGGCTTCTTCTTGAGATCTGGCCCAATGCTGAACTCATCGCAAGCTTTCGCCGAGGCTTTCGGGCACCCAATATCTTTGACCTCGGCGCTCTCGGTCCACGCCCCGGGAATCGATACAACGAGCCCACATCGGATCTCTCTCCCGAAGTCATCTACACGACGGACCTTGGTTTTCGTCATGTCGGAGAAACCGCTCAAACCGAGATCTTCGTCTACTACTCCCACTACGATGACAAGATTGAATCCGTGGCCACCGGAGGCCAAATTGACGGTCGAGACATCGTCAAGAGCGCCAATACCAAGCAGGTCCGGATAACCGGCGTCGAATTCTTTGAAGATGTCCAACTAGCAGACACCGTCTCCATGACATTCTCCTTCTTCTGGACCTGGGGCGAGCAGTCCCGGTTGGCCGGAGGCTTCGAGCCCGCAGACCGAATTCCACCACTCCAGGGAAAGATTGGCTTCCCGTTGGAGCTGAGCGATCGTTTTTCTGTTGAGCCCTACCTGCGCTTCGCCTCGAGCCAACGCAGGCTAAGCGCGCGGGACAAACGAGATCCAAGAATCAACCCCTCTGGAACGCCAAGTTGGGCAACTCTGAACCTTCGCGGCCAGTTCGACTGGAATGACCGGATGAGCCTCTCGGGCGAGCTTCGCAATCTCACGAACGCCAACTACCGCGAGCACGGCTCGGGCATCCAGGCCCAAGGCATCGGCCTCGCGTGCTCGTTCCAGCTCAGTTACTAGTTGTCACTCGCCGTTGCCACGAACGGGGTCCGGAATCCCCTGCGAAAAACCGATCGTGAAAAGGCGATCGTGAATAAGCGATCATGAATAGGCGATCGTGAATAGGCGATCGCGAACAGGCGAGCTATTCCCGGAACAAGCTATTCGACAACGCGAACTCGGATCATCTGAACCGGGGTGTCCGGACGATCCTGGGCATTGGTCGGCGTACCCTCGATTTTCTGAACAATGTCCATCCCCTCGGTCACCTGTCCAAAAACAGGATGCTTCGAGGGGCCCGGTGAGAACCAGTCGAGGTAATCGTTGTGCACCGTGTTGATGAAGAACTGACAGCTCCCACTGTCGGGCCGCCCTGTATTCGCCATGGAGAGCGTCCCAGGCTCGTTGGAAAGCTTGGCATCATCCGGATGCTCATCGGCGATAGTCCCGCTCGGGCTGTCTCCCGTCCCAGCCTGGGCGCTCTCTGGGTCCCGGCTGTGGGGACAACCGAACTGGAGCATGAACCGATTGATCACCCGATGAAAATGAAGACCGTCATAGAAACCGTTTCCCGCCAAAGCAAGGAAGTTTGCCGCTGTGACGGGCATCTTGTCGACGAAGATCTCGATGGTGATGTCACCTTCAGACGTTTCCAGAACAGCCGTAGGGTTTGCCATTCCCAATGGGTAACATTTCCGGGGTGACGAATCACCCTCCCGGGTAGGGAATCTCTCCGAGGGCACTCAACTGGTCGATTTCCAGTAGAAGTTTTCGCGCCCACCTGCCAAAAATTTCTCGCAGGGCGCCCGATTGAGCAACGGGGTCGCTGACGTAAAATTTCCTTTCATCCCGGATTGCCTTGCGCTCTGCAACCCGCAGCAGCGTCTGGCCCGTGGCCGAATCGACCAGGTCAAGGGCAAGGGTCATATGGCCTGAATTAGCCACAATGGTGGACGAATCCGGCGGCTGGTCGGCCATGGGCGGGGCCGTAATAGCAATGTCGAAAATATGCCCACTAATGCGAAGCACACCCTCGCCACGTTTCGAGGCGGCCTCAAATCGACCGCTCAAGATCAATTGTCTCTCGAGGGCTTGGGCAAAACTCGTCCTCATCGACGCCTGTGCCCTGGCGGAGAGCTTGTAGTTGGGCTCAATGGAGTTGTAGGCGATCCGGCCGGGACTGGGCTTTTTCTCGTACGAGAGGGTGACGGGATCGATGATGACTTGATGATAGTTTTGAAGCCTCGCGCCCGGGCGAACAAAGGTGGCTCCGAAGGGCTCCCAAGCGATTTGATGCAAACCGTCGCTCGTGATCGAATCCTCCCCACCAACGTACTCGATGCCCGAAGGGTGGGGACTCACGCAGGCCAGTGGGAACAAAAGCAGTGCCC
>CAWVXN010000109.1:0-8354 GCA_963933695.1 uncultured Myxococcales bacterium
GGGAGAAGGGCCGGCACAACTCGCTGGATCAGTCAGGAGAAAGCGGTTCGAGAGTTCGCGGCGAAGAGCCCGCGTTCCAGAAGCCCGCGCTCGAGAAGTCCGCGTTCCAAAATCCCGCGTTCGAAAAGTCCTCGAAGGAGAGTGTTCGTTTTGCAGACAGAACTGACTCTGGGTGCCGTCTATGAGCGCCGGGTGGGCGTGTCTCTCGAACGGGTCTGGGAAAACGTGCATGACTGGGAGCATCTGCCCTGGCTTCACGAAATCGCTTTTTCGGCGATCGAGTTGGAGGATTCGGGTGACTGGGGCTGGCGGGCTCGGGGTCGGCCGGCACCGCCCGCCGATTCCGAAACTCTCTTGATCGATCTGCGCAGGGACGCTGATCGGGACGTTTATCACACGCGCACCCTTGAGGGGCCGGGCAAGGGGGCGGATACCGTTGTGACCCTGAGCCCGGAAAACGATCACAGTACCCACGTACGGGTTGAGTTCTGGCTTCCTATGGAGGAAGGCGAGCAGGCCCAGGCCGTGGGTGCGTCGCTGGTTGCCCTGTATACGCGGCTCTGGGATGAGGATGAGGCGATGATGATCCGGCGTCAGCAAGTGGTGGATGCCGCCCGGGTTCGGGAGGAAACGGGCGGGCCGCCGAACGTCGGCGTGATTTCCCTCGGACTCTGGGAAGATCTCTCGAGCCGTTTACCCTTGCGGGTTTCCAGCCCAGCCGGCGACTACCGGGTGGTCCAAACCGACGCCGGGTTCGCCGCTCATTCGGTGCTCTGCCCGCATCGGGGCGGGCCCCTGGACGACGCGGAAATTTCCCAAGGCCACGTGGTCTGCCCCTGGCATGGCTACCGCTTTGCCCTCGCCGACGGTCGCGCGGCCGACGGGCGAAAATGTCACATGCGTCCCCCGCCCCGGGTCGAGCGCGGTGAGAACGGCGAAGCACTGCTCGTTCTTTCCGGGTCTTCGGGCGCATCGATGCAAGCCCGCTCTCCGGATTGATTCAAGGGTTGCGCGGGGTGAACGAGAATCCGTACGGGTCCTCGGTTTCAAGTGGTATGCTGGGCAGCTCATGAAGGCCTGCATAACCGTTGATATGGATAACTATGAGGACTACCAGAGCTTGGTGGATCCCGAGTCGGGAGTTTCGGGAGCCAGCTTCCTTCCCGATGCGGTGCCGCGCTTTCTCGACGAACTCGATGGAGTCGGCGCTCGGGCAACGTTCTTCATGATCGGACGCGATGGCCGGGATGCGGCCAACCGCCGGGCTGTCCGCGAAATCGCCGAGCGCGGTCACGAGGTCGCGAACCACTCCTACACGCATCCCTACGCATTTCGAGACCTGAGCCGGGCGGCGAAGCATGAAGAGATTCGGTTGGGAGAGGAGGCCATTGCCGATATTATCGGAGAAAGGCCTGTGGGTTTTCGTACGCCTTCCGGGGATATCGACCAGGAAACCCTGAGCATCCTACGCGAGCGGGGCTACCTCTACGATTCGTCGGTGATTCCCTCGCCCTTGATGATCTGGACTTTCATGCTCTATGGAAAACTCTTCATCAAGCGCGCCGACTACAACCTGGGCGAATTGTTCAGTGTCCTGGCGCCGCCCTGGCCTTACATCCCCGGCCCCGGGAAGCTCTACCGAGATTGCGAGCCCGATGGGGCAGACAGGCCGCTACTTGTGGAGATCCCCTTTTCGGTGCTTCCCGTGGTGCGAATACCCTTTTATGCGACGTTGATGCGGATGCTTCCCCACTGGGTATTCGACCTTTCTGTTCGGCTCCACGGGAGTCGTCGTCCCGTGCTCCACATGCTCTTCCACCTGATCGACCTTCATGATCTTGCCGGGACGAATCTCGAGGCAGCGCTTCGCCGGACTCCTGGCTTGGCAGTACCCATTGAACGCCGCCGAGCTTTTGTTGCCCACGCATTCGAGCGCATGAGTCGGGGTAACGAGGCTGTGCCCCTCCGCGAGATAGCCAGGGACCACCTGGCGGCGCGCCTTCAGGAAGGCTGAGAGACATGCTGCAACGTTTTTCTGAAATGCTCGAGGCGTGGCTTTACGAACTCAACGAACGGGACCATTTCCTGTTTCGTTTCCTTGAAGCGGTCAACGATATCTACGCGGCGGTGATTTTTCGAGGCATCCGGCGCCGGGCCGCGCAGATCGACGATTCGATCACGGGTCGGGATCGCGCGTTTCGTATGCGCTTCCTGCATCCCGGGGACGCGGCGATGTTGGCCGAGTTGTTCGGTCGTTTCGATTTCGATTACCTGCCCCCCCACGCTCTGGGAGACGGTTCCGTACGCAGCCTGCTGAAGCGGCCGAGCTATCTACCCTTTGGCCTGTTCCGCGATGATGAATGCGTCGGCTACTGCTTGGTGCGCTTGATCGCCCCCCGAAGTTGTTTTAGCGGCGTGTGGAGCTTTCCTGTTGAAGCCAATGCGGGGCTCAGTCGGGCCGCAGTCAAGCGGTCTGGTGCTTTCACGGATGCCGAAGGGCTGGTGGATTTCGTTACGGTGCCTCTGGACAACCCGGCCTCGAAAAAAGGAGCCGAGTGGGCGGGATGGGAGACGCTTCGAGCCAACCGACGTTTTTACCTGTTACGCCGGCCCATCCCGGCCCGGCGCTTTCCCTTCGTACGCCGAGGCAACTAGAGCGGGGCAATTTGCCGGATCGCCTCCCGCATCCTTCCTCGTCCCCGCCCATCGCCGCCCATCCCCCCCCATCCCCGCCCATCCCCCCCCATAAAGCGTGGTGCTCCGAGTGGCCGGAGCAGGGGTGTCGGCTTTTGGGTTTAAGCTGGCTGGTCTTTGGTTTGGAGGAAGCCGCGTAGGAAATCCGCTTCCTTCGGATCGAAGGGGCTGCCGTCGGCGCGCAGGATGTCGTGAAACCAAATTTCTGGCTCGGGAGCGGGTTCCTTGTCGAACCAACTCCACCAGGGATAAATGGTCTGACTGCGGCCGCTGACCAGGCCCCAGTTGATGGCGCCCACCGAACGTTCCCGGAAGGCGGGGAGATGGGTTTCGAACCGGCTCTTCATGTGGCGCGCCATGTATTCGCTGCACAGAACTGGACGGTCGGTGTCGGCGTGAATTTGATCGTATACGACGATCAGGTCTTCCACCGGGCCGTAGTGATGGAACGAAACAATGTCCGAACCAGCCAACTGCAATTCGCCGATGCTGGCCGGAAGCGGCGCTAGGGGGTTCCACCAAAGTCCCGAGGTGAGGGGCTGGCTGGGCGCCGCAGCCCGCGCCCAATCGAAGACATCCTTGAGCAGGGGCAAGCAGACTTCGCCCACGGGCTCAGCGCCGGGGGAGGGATAGCCGCCGGGTTCGTTGTACACGTCCCACATCAGTACCCGGGAATCCTCGGCGAAGCGCTCCATGACACCGGCCACGTAGGCGGCCAGGCGATGGGATATCTCCGGATTGTCGGGGTAGGCGTTGAGGGCAGCCAGTCCGGGTCCTTGGACCCAGCCCGAATTGTGTCGACCCGGGTAGGGGTCGGGTTGGGGGCCCAGCTTGGGCTCCGGGTTCCAGACGTCGTCGAAGAGGACGGGGATGATGCGGATGCCTACTTTGTCCGCGATATCAAGGACTTCATCCATGCGCCCCAGAAATCCGCTGGCATCCTGTTCCCACAGGAGATCGTGCAGGTAAACCCGCATCGTGTTGAAACCAAGGTCTGCTGCCCAGCCGAGTTCACGGGCGATAGTGGGCGCATCAAAGGTGGCCGCCTGCCACATCTCCAACTGATTGATGGCGGTGCTTGGAACGAAATTGCAGCCTACGGGCAGGGGGCGCTCGTTCCACCAGGCATTGGCTCGCTCGGGACTCCAGCGCTGGTCCGAGTCGGTGGGCCGAATGGAGCCGTCGTTTTGGGTAGTCATGGCTTCCTATTCTCGGGAAGTTCAGGCTTGGCCGGAGCCATTCGTCTTGATGTCTCGCTGCTCGCCGTTTCGCCATTGGTGCAGGCCGGCGGGTTGATAGGCGAGCAAGTAGGCCCGGCGATTTTCTTCGGTCCGATTCGTTTGAGAACCGTGCACGATATCGCGATGGAAAAATCCCACCGATCCGGCGGGCAGGTCCATGGGGATCGGCTTTTCTTCCAACTGCTCGACGTCGGTGTAGAGCCGGCCGAGAGTGCCTCGGTCCTTGAGCGATTCCAGGGGACCGTACTTATGGGTACCGGGAATGATCCAAAGACAACCGTTTTCCACGCTGGCGTCATCGAGATAGAGGATCAGGGTGATCACCCGCTCCAGGTCTTCCGCCCCGTAGGCCCAGTAGGGACCCTCCTGGTGCCAAGGGAAGGGCGCGCCGCCCGGGCGCTTGACGTTCAGCTTGTCGCTGAAGAGCGAAAGGGTGGGGCAGCCGATGATGTCCGCACAGGGTTTCCAGAGCCGGGGATCGTCGATGACTCCGGCCAGGCGATCATCGAGTTGAAAGACCGGCTCCATCGATCGTACCGCGCGCAGATCGTCGTCCCACTCCCATTTGATCGTTGAGCCGAGGATCTCCTGGTACTTCTGGTTGTCGACCTGGTCGACGGGCCCGACGGATGGGTTTTCAGGGCTGCCCGGGCCAGGGGCGTCGCTCTTGCGGTCGGCGGCGTCGACCACGCGTTGGTGGACACTTTCCGCCGCGACTCGAATGGCCTGGAGTTCGGTTTCGGAGAACAGGTTCAGCCGGGTGAAAAAACCCAGTTTTTCGAATTGATCGCGCTCTTCGGGGGTGACTGCGTGCATGGGAATCCCTGTCGAGTCCATGGGAGTACGGTCATCGCCTGCGAGGCCATTCGCCTCGGTCCCGATGGCCCTGGGGAGAGCCGACTCTAGCCCCGAGGCGCTGGCTCGGCGAGTCAACTCTGCTCTCCCGAGGGGGCGTGGCGAAGCGTTGTCCAAGTCTCGTCGCTATCGTCTGCGCTCCCGAGAGCCAGGCCTTCACCCCGGGCCCGACGAGAAACACGGATCGAGAGATTGGATAGCCTGACCGGAATTTGGAGTGTCATCGCGGATATCGGGGGCAGCCTTTCCCTGGCCTTTATTGTTGCGGTCGGCGGGGTGATGGTTGTCGTCGGTGGGGTCTATATCGTCGCCGCGTTCGTGGTGCTGGGCCGTTTTGCCCGGGCGGCGGCGGGGATGCAGTGGGTCGTGCCCGCAGCGGGCGTGCTCTGCTTTTTTTACTCCCTGTTGTGGCTCGACTACGCCCAGCCCGAAATGGGGTTGGCCCCCTGGGCCGACTGGGCCGGGGCGTTGTCCCGGGTTCTGGCCCCAATGGCCGTTCTCAGCGTGGCCGCCATGGGGGTGTATCGCCAAGCGCTCGGGCGAGGTGTTCCCCTGCGTATGGTCCTCACTGTGGGCCTTCCGGCAGCGCTTGGGATCGCGGGGGTCTTCCTGTTCAATTGGGGCGGCGGTCTTGGGCTTGCCGAGGGCGCCCTGGCCGGAGTTCTTCTCGCGGTTCTTCTGGGCCTGGTCCCGCTCTCGGTCGCGGGCCTGATCGAAATGCGGACCGGTGCCGAATGGTTCATTGCCACGCGTTATCTCGTGGCCGAGAGAAGGCAGGTCTTTATTTCGGCCATTACGCTGATCTGCGTGGGGGCTGTGGCCGCGGGGGTCTGGTTGATCATCACCGTGCTTTCGGTGATGAACGGTTTCGAGCGCACTTGGCGCGACGAAATCGTGGGCAACTACGCGCACTTTCTCGTGCGCAGCTACTACGGTGAAATTCTTGAATCGGCCTCGGCGCTCGAGCGGATCGAAGGCGTTGACGGCGTTGTGGCCGCCAGCCCCTTTGTCGAAGCCGAGGGCATGGTTCGCAAGCCGGCAGGCGGAATCGCCCCGGTCCGATTGCGCGGAATCGATCCGGTCCGGGCGGTGACGGTGACCAGCCTCGCCGACCGAATTCTTGCCGGCAGCCTCGACGACTTGATCCCCCCGAACTCAGGGGCCGAGGAGGCGCTTTCGGGTCTGATGATCGGCAGCGCCCTGGCGGAAAACTTGGGTGTGGAGATGGGTGATTCCCTGATCCTGATCTCGCCCCATGGCGGCCGCCCGACTCCCCTGGGCCCGGCGCCGCGGTTGGTCCGCTTTCGGGTCGTTGGGTTATTCGAGTCCAGTTTTTTGCAATTCGACGAACTTTACGCCTACGCGAGCATCCCGGCGGTTCAGGCGTTCCTGGGCGGAGGCGTCGGTCTTTCGGGATTCGAAGTGCGCAGCGTAGACTTCTTTCGCTCGCGCCAGGTGGCGGACGCTGTGGAAGTCGAGCTGGGACATCCTTTCTTCGCGAGGGATTGGAAGGAACTCTTTCCCGGTTTCTTCCATGCCCTGCAGGACAATCGTTCCCTGATGTTCATGCTCCTGGTGATGATCATGGTGGTCTCCGCCTTTGTCATCGTCGTGACCTTGATGATGATGATCATGGCGAAATCGCGTGATGTGGCGATCTTAAAAACCATGGGCGCTCGGGATCAGAGCATCGAATTGATTTTTGCCATCGAGGGTACGTTGATCGGGATTGCGGGGGTCGCCGGGGGCGTTATTGCGGGGATTGCGGTCTCCACCCAACTCGCCTGGGTCCAGGCACGCATCGAGGACTTCACCGGGATCGATACGCTGCCATCGAGCGTCTATCAGATCTCCACCTTGCCTTCCGAGGTGGACCCGGTGCAGGTGTTTGGCGTGGTTTCCATCGCCCTGGTGCTTTCCCTGGGCGCCACGCTCTTGCCGAGTCGGCACGGGGCGCGCCTGGATCCCGTAGAGGCGCTGCGCGAGGAGTGAACCCTCGGGTCGGGGGGCGGGCTCAGGCCGAGGGGATCGGGTGGGTCACGATAATCTCGGCGTTCTCGCGAAGACGCGCGGTATGGGTCCGCATTGCTGCTTTTTCGCGCTCGCGCAGCAGTTCGTTTTCGACCCGGGAGCGGATTTCTGCGAGGGGAGGGACCTCCGCCGGGCTGTGTTCGTGGGCCCAGACCAGGTGGGCCCCGTAGCTCGAGGGAATCGGTCCGCTCCAGCGGTCCGCGGGGGCGTCGATGGCCTGGGCGGCAAACTGCGGTCCGTATTGACGGCCGATGGAAGCCTCGCTGGAGAGCGGGATTTGATGGGAGAGCAGAAAGGGGTCGCCCCAGGCCCTGGCCTCGTCCGGGAGAATGCCTTCGTCGCGCAATTTTTGCCCCAGGGCCTCGGCGTCGGCTTGTAACCGATCCTGCCGGCTGTCCCGGCTAAGGAAGATGTGGCTCAGAGCGACGCGATCGGGACGGAGGAAGACGTCCGCATTCTGCGCTCGATATTCTTCCAGTTCCAGATCGGTGGGGGGGGTGGCCCGGACCCTCGCGGAAATCAGAAGCCGCATGCGTTCGAGCAACCGACGCCGGACCACCAAGTCGGTCCGGTCCATTTCCTGCTCGAAGGCACGCTCCAGAAGGATTTGATCGGAAACGCTTTCGTCGCTCTCCAAGAAGCGTTGGTTGCGAAGGAGTCGCCGCTGAACGATGCCATCGGTGAGATGCCAGCCCAGGCCCCGGGCTTCGTGGAGGAGCAGTTCGTCCTCGACGTGGGAGTCGATGAGCGCCTGAAGGATTTCGTCACCCGGGGCCCGGCCATTTCGTTCCCGCCAGCCTTTTTCCAGGGCGGCCACATCTTGGGCCGTCAAGCGAATCACGACCTCGGGCTCGGGAGTGAGCAGGGTCCTTTGGCCGAAGAAGAGAAGGGAGCCCAGCACAAGGAAATGGACCAGAGGCGAGCCCAGGAGGCGGCGCGGGGGTTTGTCCGTCTGGGTGGGCATGCTCTCGGGCTTCTCGGAAGTCTTCATGGCGAAAGGGCCTCGACTAACTGCCGGATATCTTGCCCGCCTGGGCGCTGGCATTGCCCAGGTAGTGCTCGGGTGTGAGCGCGGAGAGTTCCCGTTTGACTTGGTCGGGGAGCTCCAGGTTTTCGACGAATGCGCTTAGGGTGGCCGAGTCGATTCTGCGCCCGCGAGTCAGGGCCTTGAGCTTTTCGTAGGGCTCGTCGATTCCGTATCGTCGCATGACTGTCTGGATCGCCTCGGCGAGAACTTCCCAATTGGCGTCGAGGTCAGCGGCCATCGCCTCAGAGTTGACCTTGAGTTTGCCCAGGCCCTTCAGCGTGGCCTGGTAGGCGATGGAGGAGTGAGCCAGTCCGACGCCGAGATTGCGAAGCGCGGTGGAGTCGGTGAGATCTCGTTGCCAGCGCGAGAGGGGAAGCTTGCCCGCCAAATGGGTCAAAAGGGCATTCGCGATGCCCAGGTTGCCCTCGCTGTTCTCGAAATCGATGGGGTTGACCTTGTGGGGCATTGTGGACGACCCGACTTCGCCCTCGACGGTTTGCTGGCGG
>CAWVXN010000110.1:0-8332 GCA_963933695.1 uncultured Myxococcales bacterium
CTCCCCCTGAGCCGACTCGCCCCCGCCGGGCCCGAGCCGCTTCAGCGAATGAAAGGATCGAGATTGGCCATCGAAATCACCGAAAAAATGCAGGTCGACGTCCCCTTGGAAACCGCTTGGGCTTTCGTCACCGATGCGCGCCGAGTGGCGGCCTGTATGCCCGGAGCCGAAATCGTCGAAGAAATCGACGAGCGCACTTACGTGGGCAAGGCGAAGGTCAAACTCGGGGCAATCACCACCGCCTACAAGGGCCAGGTGGTCTTCGCCCAGATCGACGCCGCCGCGCGCAGCATGCGGATCGAGGGCGAAGGGCGCGAAACCGGGGGGGGGACCGCCAAGGGCAGCCTCGACGTCAAGGTTTCGGAAAGCGCCGAGGGCGGCACGGAACTCACCTTCGATGTCCGGGTCGACATCACGGGCAAGGTCATGCAGATGGGCCGGGGCATGATCAAGGGCGTCTCCGCCCAACTCTTCAAACAGTTTTCAGCCAACGCCAAAGCGCAACTGCTCGCCGAGACGTCCGGGGGCCCCGGCACCGACCCCAGTACTGCACCCGGCGCAGCATCCAGCACTGGGTCCGATCCCGACGAAGCCCTAGCGGTGGGAGCACTTCTAGGCCGTACGCTCTGGCAGATGGTGGTGGATTTCTTCCGGCGCCTGTTCGGAAAAACCGACCGCTAACGCATCAGGAGAAGACAAGATGTCCCCCGGCGCCCTGGATGGAATCAAGGTCATTGAATTGGGAGAGAGCATTTCGGCGCCCTATTGCGCCAAGCTCTTCGCGGATTTTGGAGCCGACGTCATCAAGATCGAAACCGGCCCAACTGGGGATTCGGCACGCACCTGGGGGCCCTTTCCCGACGACCAACCCCACCCGGAAAAGAGCGGGCTCTTCCATTTCCTCAACACCAATAAGCGGTCGGTTCAACTGGACCTGGAGAGTTCTTCGGAACGGGACGCGTTCCTTGACCTGATCCGCTCGGCCGATGTGCTGATCGAGAACATGGCTCCCGCCTGGAAGCGCGAGCGCGAACTCGACTGGCCGCAACTGAAGAAAATCAATCCCGAACTCGTCATGATTTCCATCACCCCCTTCGGACAGACCGGGCCCTACGCCGATTGGAAGGGATACGACCTCAACGCCTATCACCTCACCGGCGCCAGCGACCGCTACTGCGGCCGTCCAGAAGAGATGCCCCTGGAACACGGGACCTTCGCCGCGGATTTCTTTGGCGCGGTGAGCGCCGCCGCCTGGGGACTGGCCGCCACCCTGGGCCGGGAGAACGTCGGTGGAGGCCAACAGGTTGATGTTTCGTGCGCCGAAGCCATCGCGGCGAGCTTCGTCGGCGGCCAGAACATCGGAGGCTTCGCCCAGGATGGTGCTTTCGACAAGCGCACCGGTATCGGCATGCCCCTGGCGGCACCCGCCAGCATCGTGCCCTGCAAGGACGGCCACGTCTGGATGCTCGCCCTGGAGAGCGGCCAGTGGAACGGACTGCGCGAGGTCATGGGCGACCCGGAATGGATGCGCCTCGAGATGTTCCAGGACATGTTCGCACGCGGCGAAAACGCGGATCTGATCTACTCGATGGTCAACGAGTGGTGCGCCCAGTACGGCAAGATGGAAATCATGAACCGCTGTCAGGCCGCGGGCTGCCCGATCACGGCGGTTTTCACCGTGGCCGAAGCCGCCGAGCACCCCCACCTGCGCGAACGGGGCTACATCGTCGAACTCGAGCACGAGGCCCTGGGACGCTTTCGCACCCTGGGTGCACCCTTCAAGCTTTCCAAGACACCCGGCGGCCCCACCCGGGCCGCGCCCAGCCTGGGCCAGCACACGGTTGAGGTACTCGGGAGCCCGGGGGCCAAGCCCTCCTCCGTGATCTCTCCCTTTTCCTCCCCTTCTTCTTCGTCCTCCTCCTTTCCCTCCTCCCCTTCTCCCTCTCCCCCCGGCGGCAAGCTGCCCCTGGACGGCGTAAAGGTGGCCAATTTCGGCTGGGTCTGGGCGGGGCCAGTGACCGGGCAGACCCTGGGCTTCCTGGGAGCCGATGTCTACAAGATCGAATCCTATGCCCGGGTGGACATGACCCGCACCCTGCCCCCCTTTGCGGGGGGCGAGCGCGACCCCAACCGAAGCCTCTCCAACAACGCGTGCTGGGCGGGCAACGGAAGCGTGAGCCTCAACCTCAAGCAGCCCGAAGCCCGGGAACTCGCCCTCGAGTTGATCGCCCAGTCCGACGTCGTGGTGGAAAACTTTGGACCCGGGGTCATGGATCGCCTGGGCTTCAGTTACGAGGAACTCAAGCGGGTCAAGGAGGACATCATCCTGTTCTCAATGCCCGCGACGGGACTCTACGGGCCACTCAAGGATGTCCGTACCTATGGGCTGAGCCTGACGTCCACCACCGGACTCGACAGCCTGGTGGGCTACGCCGAAGGCGACATCCTGCCGGTGGAGAACGCTTTCTCGGACCCCTACAACGGGATCTTTGGCGCCTTCGCGATTCTCACCGCTCTCGCCCACCGCAATCGGACGGGCGAGGGACAGCAAATTGATTTCTCCCAGCAGGAAGCCGTGATGCAGATGGTCGGGCCCGCCTTCGCCGACTACGCGCTCAACGGCCGGGTCGCCGGCCCCCTGGGCAACCGTCATCCCCGGGCCATGGCGGCTCCCCACGGCGTCTTTCCCTGCCGTGGCGAGGATCACTGGATCAGCATCGTGGCTCAAGAGGAGAGCGAATGGGTGGGACTCGTCGCCGCCATGGGCGCACCCGATTGGGCGGCGGCCCCGGAGTTTTCCAGTCTCAGCCAGCGCATCGCCCACACCGATGTCCTCCACGCCAAGCTCGGTGAGTGGACCGCGGGCTTCGACCGCCGGGAGTTGGCCGAGACGCTCCAGGCTGCCGGCGTCGCCGCGGCGCCGGTGCTCGGTGTGGCCGATCTCTTGGACGACCCCCACTACACCGACCGAAAAACCTTCATCGAGGTGGACCATCCCCTGGGCTACCGCGAAACCATCTACAACGCCTATGTCAAATTGAGCCAAAGCGTGCCTCGGGTCACACCCGGGCCGTGGATCGGGCAGGACAACGATCACGTTTTTCTCGACCTGCTCGGCCTGGACGAAGACCGCTACCAAGCGCTCAAAGAAGCCCAGGTCATCTACTAGCGAACAGCGCTCGGACTGGCGCAGCCCGGATACGGGCGAAAATTTCTGGCGAGGAGCCCCTTGAGCGAAACCGACGAGACCATTGGCCGAATCGCGAGCTACCGCGAACAACTCGAACAAGCACCGGGGACCTGGCCCGCCAAGCGCATCCTGGCCGACTCGATCCGGCAGTTGATGGACTGCCTGTGCGCCACGGATGCGCCCGAAGAGGAGCTCCTGGCCATCGCGGCCCAGGTGCAGGAAAGCGCCGAGCGCTTCCAGGACCAGCCGCGCATGACCCAGCTGCCCGGGGTCGCCGAGGGTTCCCTGGCCGGAGGCATGGAGATGTTCATGGATCGCAGCCCGGTGGTGGGGCGCTCCAATCCCCTGGCGCCGCCGGTTGCCCTGGACCCGGATCACGAAGCCAAAATTGTCCGAGGCGAAGTCTATTTCGGCCGGGCCTACGAGGGAGCCCCCGGCTGTGTCCACGGGGGCTACGTGGCCGCGACCTTCGATGAGGCCCTGGGCCTGGCCTGCGTATTTTCGGGTGTGCCCGGGATGACGGGAGAGATCACCGTTCGCTACCTCAAGCCCACACCCCTGGAGGTACCCCTGCGGTTGGAGGCTCGCTTCGACCGACAGGACGGACGCAAGATCTACAACTCCGGAGAACTCTATGCCGGGGATCTGCGGGTGGCGGAGTCCAGCGGAGTCTTCATCTCCATTCAGCCGGAAAAATTCGAGGCCCTGCGCCAGGCCCAGATCGAACGTCAGAAAAGTTAGAGAGAGACCCGCGGCTGAAGTACCAAGCCCACGGTCTGAAGCGCTTCGTCGCCCCAGCGCCCCTTGTACTCGGAGAAGCCGCCCAGGTCATACCGGCGAACCCCGGCCCGGGCCAAGTGGCCCATGGCCGTGTATTGCAGAACGTTGCCCAGGCCCGCGTGGGCATGGGCGCAATCGAAGCTGACCTGCAATCCGCGAAACCCATCCCCCACACAGCCGCCGTGCAGATACCCGACGGCGACCCCGCCGCGTTCGGCCAACAGCACCCGCAACTGGCCCCGTGACGCAAGGCGCGGCCAAAGTTCGCGGTAGAAGGTTTCCATGGGCCCGGTGGCTGCCCCTGCGTTCTGGACGCCCTTCCAACTCCGCGCCTCCACCCCAAGAACCGTACGATACAAATCGTCCATGGCCTGGCCGGGCCCTACCTCAACCCAGCGAAACCGAATCTCTTCGGCCTCCACCCGGCGCCGTGCGGCCCTGAGGTTTCGGCGAAAGGACGCGCTGCGGCCCGCCAACCAGCCCTCCAGTCCCTCGTCCAGGCACGCGACGAACCGGGTCGTTGGCGCCAAAGCCCGGAAGCCGTAGGTCCCCGAGAGAGGTTCGAGCAGGGCCATCAGGCGTTCTTCTTTCGCGGGCAAACCCAGCAAAAGCGCGGGGCCGGGCCGAGCCAGAAGCCACGGCGCGAGCAATTGCGCCGCCTCGGCGCCCACCAGGGGCGCGCCGAAACCCCACATGTTCTCCAGGGGTTCGAGTACGCCGTCGGCGCGCTCCGCCAAAACCACCATGGCCTCCCCTTGGTGGGCCAGCCAGAACTTCCGCTCCGGGGCGAAAGCCCTTGCGAACGCGATCTGCCAAGCGCTGCACGAGCAAAAGTCGTCGACCGCGCCATCGGCGGCCACATTGGCGTCCCACTGCACGGAGAACCCGTCCAACTCATCCAACGAAACGTGCTGCATCGGCGTTGAGTCTCGCGCACTCGGCCGCCGGAAGCCGCTCCGGCCAACCGCCCTTTCCAAAAAGGCCTACACCCGGCTAGCTTTTGAGCCTTGGAAACGTCCGCCGACCACGACTGGCCCTTCTACTGCGAAGAGAATATCTGGCATCGTTGCGGGGGAGCCCTAGGCCGCCTGGCCGCGGCCCACGTGGTCTTCATCTCCAACCCCCAGCGCACGGTCGCCGTCTGGCAGCAAAGGGCCGCGGCATCGACCACCGAACCCGTGATCTGGGACTACCACGTGATCGCGTTGGCCTGGGCGGACGATCACTGGTGGGTCCACGATCCCGGCTCCACCCTGGGCGTACCGACGCTGGCCAAAGCCTACCTCGATTCGGCCTTCCTCCCTTTGACCCCAGCCCACAGCGCCTATGCGCCCCTTTTTCGCTGGCTCCCGGCTGATCTTTATCGCAGGGAATTCCGGAGCGACCGCCGCCACATGCGCAATGCGCACGGGGAATGGCTCGCCCCCCCGCCGCCCGGACCCTGCATCGGTCAGGGAAGCAACCTGATGCGCTTTGTCGATCTAGAAGCCGAATTCTTGGGCGAGGTTCTCGACCTCGACGCCTTGCGGTTACGGACGGGCAGCCCGCCCCGCCCCTAGGCGGCGGCCGCAGCAACGCGCTGCAGACCGCCGCCGAATTCATCCTCTAGGCTCGTCCCGGCATTCGCCACCCGAACCAGGAGCCCCGCCTTGCCCTCCCCGCTGGCCCTAAGCAGTTCCGCCGAGCCGCCGGCCCTGACCGCCTTCGGAAGAAGCCTGGAGTTCCAGCGACCTCCCCTGTGCCCGGAGATCGGTCTCTGGCTACTGGACGACTCGGTCGATCTCGAATCGAGTTGCCTGGGTTTGGGCTCCATGCAGGCGCCGCCGTATTGGGCCTTTTGTTGGGGCAGCGGTCAGGCCATGGCCCGCTTTCTCCTCGACCATCCCGAGCGGGTCGACGGCCGCCGGGTCGTGGATTTCGGAGCCGGCTCGGGCGTCGCGGGCATCGCCGCCCGCCTGGCCGGCGCGGCCTCGGTGACGGCAGTCGACATGGACCCCGAGGCCCGGGCGGCGACCCTGCACAACGCCGCTAGCAATGGCGTCGAACTCGCCACGCGCAGCAGCTTGCCCGACGATCCCGAAGAATGGGATCTGCTCCTGGCCAGCGACGTGCTCTACGAGCCCTCGCAACTCGGCCGCCTTCGGGCTCTGGCCCAGGGCGGACGTCCGATTTTGCTGAGCGATCCCGAGCGCCCGTCGTCGCCCCGCCTGGATCACCCGGCCCAAGCCCGCTACGCGGTGCGCACCCTCCCCGACGTGGACTCACCGGTAAAATCCGCCGCCGTCTTCCTCCTCCAGGGCTAGCGCCCCTTGAACTCCGGCGGGCGCTTCTCGGCGAAGGCCCGCGGCCCCTCCTTGGCATCCTCGGAATTCAGCACCTTCTGGCCCAGGGCTTTCTCGAGCACAAAGCCACTCTCGAGTTCGAGGCTACGCACGGCGATTTCCTTGGCGGTGCGCATGGCCAGAGGGCCGTTGCGGCACATCTTCTGGGCCCAATCCAGCGCCGTCTCCATCAGTTGGTCCGCGGGCACCACCGCGTTGATCAAGCCGATCTCGTAGGCGCGCTGGGCGTCGATGCTCTTACCCGTCAGAAGCAACTGCATCGCCATGGCCCAAGGGATCTGGCGCGGCAAGCGAATATGGGTGCCGCCCAGGGGAACCAGCCCCCACTTCACTTCGCCCAGGCCGAAGGTCGCGTGCTCGGATGCGATCCGCAGGTCGGTGCCCAGGAGCATCTCCATTCCGCCGGCAATGCAGAAACCGTTGACCGCGCACAGCACGGGCTTGTAGACGTCGGAGAATTGGCGTTTGGTCCAGTCCTCGAAGCCCAGTTGATCGCCCCCGGTGAGCATGGGGGCAGCTTCCTTGAGATCGAGCCCCGAGGAAAAAGCCTTCTCCCCCGTAGCCGTCAGGATCCCCACCCAAAGATCGGGATCGTCATCGAATGCCTTGAAGGCGGTCTCGATGCCCATAAGCATGTCGGCTGTGAGCGAGTTCAGGCCACTGGGGCGGTCGATGGTGATGATCGCCACGTGGTCCTTCTTCTCAAATAAAATTTCTTTGGGCAATTCCAAGACGAGACTCCTATCGCTTGTGCGCTTGTGCGCTTGTGATTGGATCGCTTGTGATTGGTGCGCTTGTGGTTGGATCGCTTGTGGTTGGATCGCTTGTGATTGGATGGCTGGTGATTCGTACGCGCTCGTTTTCGGTTTCCCCGGGCGCGCTGATGCGGTTAAGCGGCCACCGGACGAAAAATCGGTAGATGGATCGCTTCGGTGACGGCTTCAAAGCCCACTTCCACCCGCATGCCGATCTCCAGTTCTTCTGGAGGCACCCCTTGTACCTTGCTCAGTACCCGCACCCCTTCTTCCATCTCTACGACGGTCACCGCATAGGGCGCATCCTCCGCAAAGGCCGGATGCAGGGCACGGCCCACCACGGTAAAGGTGAAGACCTCCCCCTTGCCGCTGGACAGGGCCCACGCCCAGTCCCAACTGCCGCATTCGGCGCACAATTCCCGGGGCACGTGACGCCAGGCATTGCAGTCGCTGCAGCGCTGAAAGCGCAATTCGCCCTGCTTGCAAAATCCGTAGAATTCCGCGCTGAAGCCCTCGAGGACGGGAAGGGGTTTTTCGTATTCGCTCATGAAGCTTCCTTTGTCATCGGGCCAACGGCTATTACCGGGCCAACACACCATCGCCGGGCCAACACCATCACCGGGCTAACACCATCACCGGGCTAACAACGCGATACTGCCGTCCCCGAAATCGCCCCAGCCCGTGACCACACCCACCTGAGCGTCCTTCACTTGGCGCTCGCCCAAGTCACCGCGCAACTGGCGAACGGCTTCGACAATGTGGCTCATCCCAAGCACGTGGGCCTCGGAGAGCAAACCACCGTGGGTATTCACGGGAAGTTCACCCCCCAGTTCGATTCGACCGCCTTCGACGAAGGAGCCGCCCTCGCCGCGCTGACAAAAGCCTGCTTCCTCGAGTTGCTGGAGCACTTCGAAGGTGAAGCAGTCGTAGATCATCGCAAAGTCCACATCCGAGGGCGTCAGCCCCGCTTTCCCAAACGCTTCCGGGGCCGCAATCGTGAGCCCTGTCTTGAAGATGTCTCGACGATTGGTGATTTCGTCGGCGGGATAGGGCTGGCCACAGGCCGCAGCCAAAATGCGGATAGGACGGGTGGCCAAATCTCGGGCGCGCTCGGCGCTCGTCACCACCACTGCGGCGCCGCCATCGGTTTCCAGGCAGCAATCGAAGAAGCGGTAGGGATCGGCCAACATGGGCGAAGCCAAGTAGTCGTCCATCGTCATGGGCTTGCCGTGCATGACCGCCTTGGGATTGAGTTGGGCGTGCTT
>CAWVXN010000111.1:0-8322 GCA_963933695.1 uncultured Myxococcales bacterium
GCTGCACCAAGGTCCAGATCGGATATCAAAGCCTTTCGGATGAGATCCTCTCGGTTAACAAGCGCGGACATGACGTCGCGGCGACTCGGACCGCCATGGGGTGGCTTCGAGCAGCGGGGTTCAAGATCCACGCCCATTGGATGCCGAACCTGCTCGGGGCAACACCTGAAAGCGATATCAAAGATTTCGAGAAAATCTTCGGCGATGCCGACTTTCGCCCGGATGAATTAAAAATTTACCCGTGCAGCCTGATCGAATCCGCGGAACTCATGGATTTTCATAAGCGAGGAGAGTGGCACCCCTACGACTACGACGAACTTCTCGAAGTGGTCACGAGTGCCCTGTTGCGTGTTCCTCGCTACTGCCGAGTGACCCGGGTGATTCGGGATATCTCCTCCGACGACATTGTCGAAGGCAACAAGTTGACGAATTTTCGTCAGATTGCCGAACAAGAAATCAGCCGTCGAGGCGAAACTTGCAAGGACATCCGCGCACGGGAAATTCGTTCCGAGCGCATCGATGTCGACTCGCTCAAATTGCGGTCGACGCATTACGAAACCAGTATCGGGGCAGAGTGGTTTTTTGAGTTCGTGAATCCCGAGGATCGGATCGCTGGCTTCGCGCGGCTTTCCCTGCCTCGCGGGTCTTCGGGTTTCGACGAACTCGAGGGCAGCGCCCTTCTTCGCGAGGTGCATGTGTATGGCGCAGCGACCGAACTGGGTGTGCGGTCATCCGAGCGTACCCAGCACCGTGGATTCGGGCAGAAGTTGGTCGAGGCCGCTGGCGCAGAAGCGCGCAAAGCGGGCTACGAAAGCCTCGCCGTCATTTCAGCGGTGGGCACGCGCATCTGGTACCGCCGCCTGGGATTCGTCGATGGACCGCTCTATCAACACCTCTCCCTAGAGGCATGAACAAGCAGAGGGATGAACAAGCGCTTCGCGCCTTCAAATCCGGGTGAAGGTAAGGCCTTCTTTGCTGGAGTCGACATCCGCCCGGATCTTGGATCCTTCGGGGTATTTCCCTTCGAGGAGTTCCATGGCCAGAGGATCTTGAAGCATGCGCTGAATGGCGCGCTTGAGAGGCCGGGCTCCGAATTGAGGGTCGTATCCCCGGTTCGAGAGAAGCTCCATTGCTTGGGGGCTCACCTCGAGGGTGAGTCGGCGGTCCGAGAGAAGTCGCTGCACCCGTTGCAGTTGGAGCCCGGTGATGGTGCCAATTTCTGAGCGGCCCAGTTGGTGGTAGATGATCACATCATCGACCCGATTCAGGAACTCGGGCTTGAAATGCGAGCTCAGCGCGTCCATGACGCCGGTTTCGATTTTCTCGCGATCGTCCACGTCGGAAAGCCCGGTGAGAAACTGGCTGCCGATGTTGGATGTCATGATGAGTACGGTGTTGCGAAAGTCGACGGTTCGGCCCTGGCCATCGGTCAGCCTCCCGTCATCCAGTATTTGAAGGAAGACGTTGAAGACCTCGGGGTGGGCCTTTTCGATTTCGTCGAAGAGGACAACGCTGTAGGGGCGTCGTCGAACAGCTTCGGTGAGATAACCGCCCTCGTCGTAGCCGACATAGCCCGGTGGCGCTCCGATGAGCCTCGACACCGAGTGCTTCTCCATGAACTCACTCATGTCGATTCGCACCATGCAGTTTTCGTCGTCAAAAAGGGTTTCGGCAAGGGCCCGGGCGGTTTCCGTCTTGCCTACGCCGGTGGGTCCGAGGAAAATGAACGAGCCGATGGGTCTCTCCGGGTCTTGGAGCCCCGCCCGGGCGCGTCGGACCGAATTCGCGACGGCCACAAGGGCTTCGTCCTGGCCAACGACCCGGGTGCGTAGGTGATCCTCCAGTTCGATCAGCTTTGTCTGCTCGGTTTCGAGCATCTTGGTAACGGGAATGCCCGTCCACTTGGAGACGATCTCGGCGATTTCGTCTTCGGTGACCTCCTCGCTGAGCAGTGAGCCCTCGGACTGGAGGACGTCCAGCTTTTGCTGCTTCTCCTCGATCTCTCGTTCCAGGGCAATCAGATCCCGATAACGAATTTCTGCTGCACGCTCGAGGTCGCCATTCCGGGTCGCCCGGTCGAGTTCTACTTCGAGGTTCTCTTTTCGTTCCTTGGCATCACGGACTCCGGAAATGACCGATTTCTCGTTCTCCCAACGGGCTCGCATGGAGTCCGATCGCTCCTGGAGGTCGGCGATTTCAGACTGGACGGCTTTGCTTCGGCTGAGGCTCGAGGGGTCCTCTTCCTTTTTGAGGGCTTCGCGTTCGATTTCCAGTTGCATGCGCTTTCGCTCGACTTGGTCGAGTTCCTCGGGCATGGAATCGATTTGGACTCGAACGCGGCTGGCTGCCTCATCGACCAGGTCGATGGCCTTGTCGGGCAGGAAGCGATCGGTGATGTAGCGACTGGAAAGCCGTGCAGCAGACACAATCGCCTTGTCGGAAATCCGTACCCCGTGATGAACCTCGTAGCGCTCCTTGAGGCCTCTCAGGATGGAGATGGTGTCGTTGACTGTCGGCTCTCCCACCAGGATCGGCAGAAAACGGCGCTCCAGTGCGGAGTCCTTCTCAATGTATTTTCGATACTCGTCCAAGGTGGTGGCCCCGATACAGTGGAGCTCCCCTCGAGCCAAGGCCGGCTTCAGCATGTTGGCGGCATCGGCTGCGCCTTCCGCCGCTCCGGCCCCAACGATGGTGTGCAATTCATCGATAAAGAGAACGACCTTTCCTGCGGCATCGGAAACTTCGCGCAGGACGGCCTTGAGTCGGTCCTCGAATTCGCCGCGATATTTCGCGCCCGCGATCAGAGCGCCGATATCGAGGGCGATCAATGCGCGGTCCTTCAGGCTCTCGGGTACATCTCCCGCAACGATGCGTTGAGCTAGGCCCTCGGCGATGGCGGTTTTACCCACCCCGGGCTCCCCAATCAGGACCGGGTTGTTCTTGCTCCGGCGGGAAAGTACTTGCACTACCCGCCGTATTTCTTCTTCTCGTCCGATGACTGGATCGAGCTTCCCTCTTCGAGCGACTTCGGTGAGATCGCGCCCATACTTGGACAACGCATCGTATTTTGATTCTGGATCCTGGTCGGTGACCCGGGCGCTTCCGCGGACGGCCTTCAGCGCCTCGAGGATATTTTCCCGGGTGCCGCCTTCGACCCGGAGAAGGTCTCCAGCCCGGTCACGCGAGTTCTCGGCCAAAGCGAGCAGGAGGTGTTCGGTGGAAACGTATTCATCCTTCAGGGCTTCGGCTTGGCTCCATGCGGCATCCAGGACCGCTACTGCACTGGGGGCGAGTTGCGCCTGGGTAGGCCCACTGACCCGAGGAAACTCGCCGAGAGACGTTTCAACGCCCTGGCGGATTCGCTCGATAGAGGCTCCGAGCTTCTCGAGAATCGGAGCCGTGGTTCCTTCCTTCTGCTCGAGAAGGGCAGCGAGGAGGTGAACGGATTCCACGCGGTTGTGGCTTCGCTCGGACGCAATCGCTTGGCTGCGCTGAACGGCTTCCTGGCTCTTGAGTGTGAGTTTATCGAATTGCATGGAACCAATGGTTCGCACCGATCGTAGAAATGCAAGCCCGAGCGCCGGTCTTTTTGACCGCTCTTTTTGACCGAACGGTTTGACCGCTCTCTTGACCGAACTTGGGCCTAAAAAAAGTTGCAAGTGACTGGCAACGGCGGTCGTGGAGAACTCTGGGGCGCTCGCTCTGCGCGGGAAGGGGGGGCCGCGCCCAGTCCTGGTGTGGTCTGGACGCGAGCCTTTGAACTACTCCGAGCGCTTCATCGGGATGTAGAGGGTTGAGTCGCCACGCCGAACCAGGACAAGGACGCTGGCCTTGCTCCTCGCCAGGAGTTCACGCAACGCGTCTACGCTGGAAACGGATTGGCGGTTCACCTCAACAACGATGTCTCCGCGCTGGAGCCCGGCTTCTTCAGCTGGGCTTCCTGGATCGACATCGGAAACCAGTACCCCCGTGTCGATTCCGACGCCGAGTTGAGCAGCGATCTCCGGGGTGAGGTTGGTGACTCTCAACCCGAAGGCGGAAGGGCCGGAGCTTTCCGTTCCAGCGGTTCGAAGATTGGGTTCGTCCAGAGTCCCGATCTTGATGCGTATCTTCTGTTCCTTCCCGTCTCGAACCACCACTATGTCAACCGCGATCTCCGCAGGCGTCTCGCCAACAATTCGCGGCAAGTCGCGCCATTCCTTGATCGGTGTGCCGTTGAAAACGGTGATCACATCACCGTGCTGGATGCCCGCTGCTTCGGCCGGGCTATCGGCGAGAACCTTCGAGACCAAGGCGCCGTCTTCGTTATCGAGTTCGAAGGATTCGGCCAACTCGGGAGTTAACCCCTGGATCACTACACCCAACCATCCCCGGGTGACATGCCCGTGGGCCCGCAACTGGGGCAGAACATGCTTGGCCATATTGATGGGGACAGTGAAGCCAATGGTGTTCGCCCGGGGATTGATGGCTGTATTGATCCCGATGACCTCGCCCGCGAGGTTGATGAGCGGGCCGCCGGAGTTACCCGGGTTGATCGCGGCATCGGTTTGAATGAAGTCATCGTAACTGCCGCCGACAACGTCCCTGCGATGCTTGGCAGAAATAATTCCAGCGGTGACGGTGTGCTCCAGCCCGAAAGGATTTCCAATGGCAACAACCCAGTCGCCTTGGCGTGCGGAGTCGCTGTCGCCCAGAGCAATCGCAGTCAGCTCCCGATCGGTTTCGACCTTGATCAGCGCGATGTCAGTCTTGGGGTCCCGGCCGGTCACCGTTGCGGGAAGTTCGGTGCCATCTGTAAAGGCGACAAAGATTTCGTCGGAATCTTCGACCACGTGATTGTTGGTGACGATATAGCCATCCGGGGAGATGACGAAGCCACTCCCCGCCCCCTCACGCTTGCGGGGTTGCTGATTTCCGCCGCCAAAGGGAAAGCCAAAATATTCCTCGAATTGCTGTGGAACTCGGCCCATTCCGGTGACGGTCTGGGAAGTGCGGATGCTGACTACGGCCGGGGAAACACGCTCGGCCAGGTCGGCGAAGCCTGTGGGAGCGCCGGCGGGGACGAAAGCAGGGGCCTGGCTCTCTGTCTCCCAGAAAGGGGTCGCCGCTGGCGCCTTGGCAGGGGCCTCATCCACGGCTTTCGTACCGCCACCGAGGAGTCGCTCGAGGAATCCCGATTCGGCCTCTTCTGCGCCCGCGTGGAGAGGGAGGGCAAACAGCAGAAGCGCCAGGGCAAGGCTTGCGGAACGATGAATTTTCCCAAAGAGGTTCAAGTTCTTCTCCTATCTATTCTCAAGTTCTTTTCAACTTATTCTCAATGCAATGTCTTGTTAATCGGAATGTCTTTTTAATCGAAATATCTTTTTTACTCGGTGCGGAGAGCCAAACGGTTGTGTGGTCTCGATCGGCGGGATTTCTCCCGGCCCGCCACGGGTCTTCGACACTCTCGAGTGCTGGCTGGTTCCTCGTGAGCCGATCCGAGGGGACTCGGGACGCCAGAGTTTCTTGGGAATTCGTCAACGCAGGGGAATCATGAGATGGTATCGGCCCCGTCCGCGTTGAACCACGACGAGGGCTCGCTCCCGACCGCGTAGACCCAGAATAGCTCGGCGAAGAGCGTCCCTGCTGTCGAGTACAAGTCCGTTCACCGCAAGGAGCAGGTCGCCGGGTTGGAGCCCGATCAGGGAGGCGGGCGATTGTTGACGTACGTTGCTGATCTCGAAGCCAATCTGGTCGCGCCACTCCAGGCTGAGCCCCATTAACCGGTTCGCCAGCTCGGCCTCGACGTTTTCGGGAATTTCCTTGGCCACGACTTCGGTGGTGAAGGACTTTCCATCACGCCAGTACTGAATCTTCAGCCGCTGTTGGGGCGTCGTGGTCTGGAGGATTTCGAAGAGCTGCCGGGCCGACCGAATCGGAAGTCCGTCGAGTCGGGTGAGGACGTCGCCCCGGCGAACCCCTGCCATTTCGGCTGGTCCGTCGGGTCTCACGCGGTTGATCAGGCAACCCGACATCGAACTCGGCAACTCCATGACCTCCCGGAGAGCCGGGTCGAGGTCCTGGAAGTCGATGCCCAGGGTGACCGGGTGGACCTCGCCGTGTTCAATTAACTCGGCGACGACGCGTTGAGCGACATCGATGGGGATTGCGAAGCCGATGCCCTCGGCACCCTGGTAGATCGCGGTGTTGATCCCAATCAGCGAGCCCTCGGCGTTGACCAGAGGCCCCCCGGAGTTTCCGGGGTTGATCGAGGCATCGGTTTGCAGAAAGCCGTGAAAGGTCTGTTGACCGGTGTGGATCGAACGGTTGGCGGCAGAAATCACGCCGGTGGTCACGGTATTTGAAAAACCAAAGGGGTTTCCGATGGCGATCACGGGTTCGCCGACCATGATGTCGGAGGATGTTCCCGGGGTCGCCCAGGGCAGGGGTTCAACAGTGTCGGCCTTGAGAACAGCCACGTCGTTCGAGGGGTCCGCGCCGACGACCGTGGCCTGAAAGGTGCGCCCATCGGCGAGGGTGATCGAGATCCGGCGCGCCTGACGAATCACGTGTTCGTTGGTGAGGATGTGCCCCTCTGGACTGATGATCACCCCGGACCCGAGATCGTGGGAGGCGCGGGGGGCCCTTCTTTCGAAAAGGTCCGAGAAGTAGCTCCCCGAGCGCGGCTGAGGAGAGGAACGCGAAAATGGGTTTTGCTCTTTTTCCAGTTGCTCGGTCGTGATGCTTACCACCGCCGGACCGACTTTTTCCACCGCGCGGACCGTGGCGGTTCGGCGTAGAAAGGGATCCTCGGCCGGGGCGCTTCCCGCGGCAACCAAAAGCAACAATCCCCCGGCCACCCCGCAGAGGAGTGCTCTGGCGCGGCGCTTCAAGAAGAAGTCGGGCACGGAACCCGTTTTGTCGCTGGCCTGGGTCATGATTCTCCGCCGAGTAGGGAAGGGACGCTTAGGGTACCGCTCCGCCCCGACTTGCGCGCCATGCTGTGCGGGGCATTGGGTGGGGTTGAGAGCATGCCGCCCCCCGGATGCGGCAATGACCCACGGGCAACGATCCACCATCAACGATCCACCATCAATAATCCATTGGCATGATCCACTGAGGACCCGCGCGGGGCTCCGTGGTTCCCTCGCGTTCTGGCAGGACGCTATGGTGGCCAACCAGGGAGCGGTTTGAATGAACGCCAAGAACGCGTGGGTCGAACGGGCTCACTCCCATTTCAGCGAAGATTTTGGAAGCGCCGCCGAATGGGTCGCTGTGGCTCCCGGCCGGGTCAATTTGATCGGCGAGCACACGGATTACAACGAGGGGCTGGCGGTGCCCTGTGCCCTGGACCGCCGGACATTGGTTCTGGGTGCGCCTCGTGGGGATCGCAAGGTGCGAGTGCACGCCTGGGATCTGGACGAGGCCGGGGAGTTTTTGAGCGATGCGCCCGAACGCCGGGAAAGCTGGCTCGACTATGTGCAGGGTATTTTTTTCGCCCTCGCCGAGCGGGGCTTTGACCTTCCCGGCTTTGATCTGGGGATCACGAGCACCGTCCCCCTTAACTCGGGTTTGTCGAGCTCGGCGGCGCTCGGCGTGGCGGTGGTGGCGGGTCTGAACGCCGGTCTCGGGCTGGACCTTGCGCCCTCGGATTGGGCGCGAGTGGCGCATCGCGGCGAGAACGGATTTGTGGGGGTTGAGTGCGGACTACTGGACCACTTTGCCAGCGCCTTGGGGCGGGAACGGCACGCGCTTCGCATCGATTGCCGAAGCCAGACGGTCGAGCCCATTCCCATTGCCGGTGCGGGCTTTAGCATTCTCCTGGTGCATTCGGGGGTGGAGCGCCGGTTGGCGGACGGGGTCTACGGTGAGCGGGTGGCCGAATGTCGTCGGGCGTTGGGGGCCGCTCAGGCAGCGGGGATCGCATCCCCCTCGGCTCGGGCGCTTCGCGATTTAAGCGAGGCCCAGTTGCCCCGGCTCGAGAGAGCCCTGGACCCCATTGAATTTCGTCGGGTTCGGCATGTGATTGGCGAGAACGCGCGAGCCGATGCGTTTTGCCGGGCCCTCGTTGAGGGGGACATTCAGAGCCTGGGGACTTTGCTCGCCCAGGGTCAGGCCAGTTTGCGCGAGGATTACGCGGTTTCCACTCCCGAACTCGACTGGCTTTGCGAGTTGGGAAATCAGTGTGATGGGGTCGTGGGGTCGCGTCTAACCGGTGCTGGGCTCGGCGGCTTTACCCTGCACCTGGTGGTTCCCGACCAATTGGAAGCGGTTCGCGAACAGATCGGTGAAGGCTTTCGTGGGCGCTTCGGTCGTCTGCCCGAGAGCCTGACGGCGCTTCCT
>CAWVXN010000112.1:0-8285 GCA_963933695.1 uncultured Myxococcales bacterium
GAGACGCTCAATTCGGCGTCCAGTTTTCCGTTGAAAATTCGGCGGAAGAGGGTCAGGTCCTCGCCGTCCCCCTCGATCTTGAAACAATCGCTCACGAAGGCGGCATCTAGGCCCGCAGCCACCCGGGGCGCGACGTCCCAGCCGATAGGGCTATTCGAGAGCAGAATCACGTCGGCCTCGGTGGCTTCTACAGCGGCTCGAATTGTCTTGTTGAAGGCCTCGACGTTGTAGTTCGCCAGGGCCGGATCGTCGGCGACGAGGGTTTCGCCCGCCCCGGCGGCTGCGAATTGGCCGGCGACTTCAGCGACTCCGCTGCCGAGGACGAGTCCCCGGATGCCCCGGCCTGTGGCCTCGCCCAGTTTGCGGGCCAGGGTGATCACTTCGTAGCTTGAATCGCGAATTGCGCCGCTCTGGGTCAGTTCTGCGACGATGAGGATGTTGCCCATCGATATGTACTCCCGATGATCGGGGGCGATGGCTGGATCGCCCCTAGATCGTTGATTGTCTGGACCGGCCCGATGCTCTTTTGCGGGCTCCGCCCGGGCCGTTTCCTTGGCCGAGCCCGCGTGTTCTGAGTACGTGTTCTGAGTGCGTATTCTGAGTGCGTGTAGTGAGTGCGTGTAATGAGTGCGTGTAGTGAGTGCGTGTAATGAGTGCGTCTAGCGAGTGGGTTTAGCCAGTCGGTTTAGCCCGACTCTTGAGAAGGCCCAGCTCCAGTTAGAGAAGGCCCAGTTCGCGAATCTTGCCCACGAGTTGACTGACAATTTCGCCGGTCCCGCCTTCAAGAATCTCCGCGGTATCGGATTTCGGTGGCACGTAGACCTTTTTGACCGTGACCTTCGCGTGGGCAGCGCCCACTTGATCGCTCACGCCAAGATCCGCCGCGGTCTTGGTGTCCACGGGTTTCTTCTTGGCCTGCATGATGCCCTTGAGCGACGCGTAGCGGACCTGGTTGGCCCCGGTTTGGACCGTGACCAAGCAAGGCTTCGGGAGATCCACAACCTCGATGGCGCCCCCTTCGAGTTCTCGCTCAACCCGCGTAGCCCCGTTGCTCGTGATGGAAAGGGCGCCCGTTGCCGAGGGAACGTCGATCAACTCGGCCAGCATCGGGGGGACGGCAGCAAAGTTGCCATCCTCGGCCATCAGGCCGCAGAAGATGATGTCGGGGTTCTCTTCCTTCGCCACAGCGGCCAGGATCTTGGCGATGCCCAGGGCGTCGGAGCCCTCGGTGGCGTCGTCATTGACGTGCACCGCGCGGTCCGCCCCCATGCCGAGGGCCGTGCGCAGAGCCTGGGTGGCTCGATCGGGCCCAATGGTGACGACCACGACTTCGACATCAGCGCCTCCGGCGTCCTTGATACGGAGCGCCTCTTCGAGGGCGTAGTTGTCGTAACTGTTGATTTCGAACTTGATATTGTCTTCCTGAATCCAGCTGCCATCGGCGCGAACTTCGAGTCGCGCATCTTGATGCGGCACCTGCTTCAGGCACACCATGACCTTCATGGGGTTGGGCCTCCGCTTGAATGTGGATGGGAAAGGCCCCGACGCGTGGGCAGCGGGGCCTGGAAAAAGCGCGCCAAAACTACCGGAGCGCGGGTTCGATTTCAATGTCACCCGGGAGGCGCCGGATTCGGCGTCCTAACCCCGGGGAAAGGCCCCTCGGGCCTAGGCTTCGTCCAGAATGTCTTCCATCCACTCCGCGATGATTCGCGAAGCGGCCCGGTAGTTGCCGAGGCGCTCCCCTTCGGATTGGCCGGATTTGAGCAGGGAGCCGTTGGCTCCCTCAAAGATACGCAGGATGGTGGGGGCACCCACCCGGGAGAGCGATCGGCGTAAAACGTTGAGTTCGCAGCGGGGATCGTTGCTCCCCTGAAGGAAGAGCATCGAGGAGGTGAGCCGGTAGAGGGCCTCGATATCGGGCTGGTCGGGTGCCCCCTTGGCGTGCAGGGGAAAGCCGAGAAAGAACAGGCCGTCGGCGTGAACGCGCGAAGCGGCGAGGCGTGCCGCCGCCTGGGCGCCGAGGCCCAGGCCACCCAGGAAGAGATGGCTGGGTGCGGAGGTCTTGTCCTGGGTGAGCAGGCCCAAAGCGGCCCGAAAGGCCTTCTCCAGGACCAACGGGTCCGGTTTCTTGGGCTTTTTGCCCGCTTCGGCGAAAGGAAAGTTGAAGCGCAGGGTCAGAAAGCGATGCTGGGCCAGCTCCTCATGGAGGCTGGTGACCAGGGGGTCGTTGAGGTCGCCCTCTCCGTGGGCGATCACGACGGCGATCCTTGCGCCCGTCGGCCACCACTCGGGGAAGCCGATGACCGCCGACAGGGAATCGCACCCCTCGAGCGGTTCGGGGAGTTCGATCCGGATATCCTTGAATTTGGCTGTTGCTTCCACGCCCACCTTCCTTTGGGGGGGTGATTATCACAAGGGTCTTCTAATTGCACGGCGTCCGGGTTTCCGGGAAGCCGATTTGTCTCGAACACCCACGATTCCGTGGGCCTATACTGCCCGTCCGGAGCCTTCCGAGGAGTTTCTGTGAGCGCCGTGCCCCCGCCCATTACAATTGATCTCAACCCGCCTCGTCTGCGACTCTGGGACCGAGTGCGCGGCGGGATGACCGCACCCCGGCCAGGGGCCCAGGGGTCGGGTGCGGCGGATCTGCTGCTCCTGCTTCCGGATCTGACGGTTCTGCTCCTGCGCCTGCTCCGAGACGACAGGGTTCCCCTGGCCCCCAAGGCCGTGGCGGTGGCGGGGGTTGCCTATGTGCTTTCCCCCCTGGATCTGGTGCCCTCATTGCTGCTGGGCCCCGTGGGTCTGGTGGACGATCTGGTGATTGTGGCGGCCTGTCTCTCGGGGATCTTGAACCGGGTCCATCCCGACGTGGTGCGGACCCACTGGTCGGGGCAGGGCGATGCGCTAGAAGCCATCGAGCGGGTGACGGCCTGGGTCGAGGGTCAACTGGTGGGTGGTTTGCGCCGGCTGTGGGAGGGGCTCCGGCGGAGTTGACCGAGGCCGGGTTCCCCCGGAGTCAGCTTGGGGGAGCCAAGGCCTGTAGGCGCCCGCGTGCCTCGGCGGGGATTCGGCGAACTCGGCCATTTTCGCTGCTGATCGAGGCGTGCTCGGTGGCTCCCGACGCGATGGGCCGCGCCCCGCATGCCACGCTGTAAGCGATTCGGAGTGACGCGCCGCGCACCCACTCCGCCCAGGCGGTGACCTGGAGTAAATCGTCGAAGCGGGCGCTGTCGTGGTGATCGACCTCCGAGCGAGTCACCGCGAAGTGGAGCCCCATCTCCATGTACTCGCTGTAGGGGCGGTCGTGTTCTCGGAGCCAGAGCGCGCGCGCCCGCTCGAAAAAACGCAGGTAGTTGGAGTGATGCACCACGCCCATAGCATCGGTTTCGTAGAAGCCGACCCGGTGTTCTAGCTGGGAGAGGGTGGCGCCCGGGGGCGCCACAAGCGGGCTCAGAAATTGTCCTTGGCTGTGCGCAGAAGCGCCAGGGCCGCGCCGTCGGAGGCGCGCATGAAGGGGTTGGTCTCACGCTCTTCGCCGATGGTTGAGGGAATCGTCATTTCCTCGGGGCCAGCGTCGTGCCAATCGGCCGCGGCCCCGGCCCGAAGCGCGATCACGCGTTCGAGCTTGGCCTGCATCGCTGCATTCTCGGGTTCGGCACTCACGGCAAAGCGTAGGTTCGACTCGGTGTACTCGTGGCCGCAGAACACTCGGGTGGAATCGGGCAGGGCCGCGAGTTTCTCGCAGAGCGCCGTGTACATCATTTGAGCGTCGCCTTCGAAGAGCCGGCCGCAGCCCGCAGCGAAGAGCATATCCCCGGAGAAGACGGCCTCGGCGGCGTCGAAGACATACGCGACGTGGCCCATGGTGTGGGAGGGGATGAAGAAAACCCGGGCCGTGTGGTCGCCCACGTCGACTGTATCGCCCTCGTCGACGCCCTGGCTGAAGCCGGGCACTCGCTTCGAGTCCGATACGTGGGCAATCACGGGGACGCCATAGCGCTCGGCCAACTCGGGATTTGCCGCCGAGTGGTCGGGGTGGTGGTGGGTGGAGAGGATCTTCGTGACCCGGGCGCCGCTGGCTTCAACGCGCCGAATAACCGGCTCGGCTTCCGGGGCGTCGATGATGGCGGCTTCTTGGGTGCGGTCACAGATCACGAGGTAGGTGTAGTTGTCGCCGAGGGTGGGGATGCGCTCGATGGTCAAAGTCATGGGATTATCCTAACTCGCTGGTTGGGGTAGGGGGTCTTGTTTTAGCGGTTGTGTTAGCGGTTGTGGTAGCGCTTGTGGTAGCGGCGCTTGTGGCAGTAGCCGCCGCGTCGTGGGAGGCGGGAATCTGGCCACCGAAGGCCGGGCAATATCCCTTGTAGCCGCACCAGTTGCAAAGGGCATTTTTCTTCGCGGGAAATTCTCGGGTTGCGCGAATTTCGTCGATCAACCCGATCACGTCCTGCTTCAGGACTTCGAGTTCCTCGGGGTTTCGGGTCGAACTGCAGATCTTGTCCTTGGCCAGGTAGTGCCAGACTAGGCGAATGGGTTCCCCCGCCCCGTATTCGGCGGCGACTCCGATCTGGTACAGAGCGAGCTGGCGGTCCTGGTCCAGCTTGCTTTGGGTGGGGACCCAGCTGCCGGTCTTGTAGTCCTGAATTTCGATGGCCCCATCCCGTGCCCGGACGATGCGGTCCACGATGCCCTGCATCACATACTCCCCCGACTCATCGAGGTTGAATGAGACCCGTTGCTCCAGCCCCAGGGTCTCGTCGGCATCGAAGGGGTAATGGCGGCGATAGAAGTTGCTCAGGCAGCGCACTCCCAGGGCTCGGTAGAAATCTTTGTCGAGCCCCGACTTGACGATTCGGATGCGCTCCGGGTCGTATTGGGCGTCGAAATTCGCGTTGTAGCGGCTGATCACCTGCTCGAGCTTGGGGAGCTGCTGCCGGCCGACGAATTCGTAAAGGCGTTCGAGGACTTCGTGGACGCGCTTGCCCACGAAAGCTTCCACGCCCTCGCTGTCCTCGGGGAGGCCGAGGACGTAACGGAACTCGAATTTTTTTCGGCAGTTTTCGAAAGTCGAGAGCCTGGAGTGGCTGTAAATCTCTGTCATCGGTCTCCGTGGGTGGCTGGGGGGCCAGCATAGGGGCTGGCGCGTCCAGGGGCACGGCAAACCCGGCCGGGGGCAGGCGCCCTCGTCTGGGCTAATCTCCGCCGTCCACCGGGATCGCCCGGACAGGAGGCACCATGACGACCCGAAGCGAAAAGAATCTGCCCCTTCCGGGCCGCCCAGCCAGCAACGGCTCCCGGGCGCGGCTAGCGGGTGGACCCGCCAGCGGCGAGGGCTGCTCCCCGGAACTCATCGAGGAGGCGGTTCGCGGACTCTCGGGATGCAGCGAGAATGCGCTCTCCCAGGCGGTCTGCCGGGGCATCGTGGATCCCCAAAAAGTGGTGGATTGGGTGAACCGCACCGAGCGGTTGTTGCGTTTTCAATTCGACCGCGCGGAGCTGCGTTCGGAAATTCCGGTGGTGGCCGAGCAACTTCACGCCCTGTTGGGCGAAGTGGATGTGCCCACGTCGAGTAGCCCCGAGTCCATCACGTCCGAATTTGTGGCCTCCCTGGTCGGGCTGCGGGAGTCGATTGCCGCCGATGTCGCCGCCGCCTTCGATGGGGATCCCGCCGCCACGGGCTACGAAGAGATTGCGGTGGCGTACCCGGCGATCCGCGCGCTTTCGGTGCACCGGATCGCCCACGAACTCTACCTCCACCAGGTTCCCCTGATCCCCCGGATCATGAGCGAGTACGCCCACGACCGAACGGGCATCGATATTCATCCGGGGGCCCGCATCGGCCGGCACTTCTTCATCGACCACGGGACCGGGGTCGTGATCGGCGAAACCACGGTGATCGGAGACAATGTACGGATCTATCAGGGGGTTACCCTGGGCGCCCGTTCCATCCGAAATAGTGCCACCCTCCGCGGCGTGAAGCGTCACCCCACAGTGGAAAACGACGTCACGATTTACGCCGGAGCCAAGATTCTGGGGGGCGAAACCGTGATTGGGGCCGGGAGTGTCGTGGGGGGCAATGTCTGGCTAACCGAATCGGTCCCGCCGGGTTCCCACGTCCTGACCGATCCTCCCCGTAACGTGGTCAGTCGAGACCAGCGGGACGAATTCCTGCCCCTCCAGCACACCTGGGAGGACTGAGCCCGCGTGTCGGCTGAAGCCCCGAGGCGACCCGGGTTTTTCCATCGGCGCCGGGTTGGCCTTTCGGCCTGCCTCGGCTTAGCGGGCCTACTGCTCGCGGTGGCATCGATGGGCTTGGCCCCGTCTTTTTCCGCCGCCGAAGACCAAACCTGGGGCTACGCCCTGGCCCACGAGTTGATGAGCCCGTATTGCCCGGGGCGCACCCTTGCGGCGTGCACCAGCGATCAGGCCGCTGAACTGCGCCAATGGATCCTTCTGCAGGAGGCCGCCGGGGCCAGCCAAGAGGAGGTCGTGGGCGTCCTCGAGCAACGCTTTGGGGACGTGATCCGATCGAGTCCCGAGGCCGAGGGTTGGGGGCTCGCGGCTTGGCTTTTGCCTGGAGCGGTGTTGCTGGTCGGGGCGCTGGCGGTGGTGGGCGTGCTGCGTCGCATGGTGGCCAAACCCAAGGGTCCGGTTCCTCCGGTTTCTTTGCCGGGGTCCCCGAGTGCGCCTTCGGAGCCGGCGGCGGGCGGCGCCAGTGAGGCCGCGGACGACGAAATCGCGCGTCTGGTGGACCAGGAAATCGCCGCCGGGGAACGCTGAAGGCCCAACCCAGTGATGATTGGGCGTCCGGCGTTATACTGCGCGCCGTGAAGGTATATACCAAGCGTGGAGATGGTGGCCTAACCGACCTCGCGGGCGGCGGCCGAGTGGCAAAGGACGATCTGCGCGTGGAGGCCTACGGCGCGGTGGACGAGCTCAACAGCTTCGTGGGCCTGGCCCTCTTGGACTGTCTCGAAGATCTCCGTCCCACCCTCGAGGCCGTACAAAGGACACTCTTCGAGATCGGCGCCGCTCTGGCGACCAACCCGGAAGCCACTTCCAAGTCTCTCTCGAGTGCCGGGGCTTCCCACGACGACGTGGAGTCCCTGGAGCACGCCATCGACGCGGCGGATGCCGAATTGGCCCCGCTCCGGGCCTTCGTGCTGCCCGGCGGAACCCGGGCGGCGGCGGCCTTTCACGCGGCCCGAACCGTTTGCCGCCGAGCCGAGCGGCGGGTGGTGGCTCTGAATCGAAGCGAAGAAGTGGAGGCGGAAAACATTCGTTACCTGAACCGTCTCTCGGACACCTTCTTCGTTTGGGCCCGACTGGAAAATACCCGAGCGGGGCTCGGTGACATCGAATGGACGCGCCGAGGGGGCTGAGGGGGGCTGCCCCTCGCGGTCCTCAGCGACGGGTCAGGGCGCTCTCAATTTCACGTCCCAATTCGAGCACCAAAGCGAACGCGGATCGCTCGCTGGGTGCGGCGAGTCGCTGGCCCACCGCCTGAGCGCCGCCGATCTGTGCGAGGCCGTATTCGCCGTAGCGCCGGGCGAGGGATTCCACAGCAAAATTGACTTGTCCGCTCTGGCGCCGGGTCTCGAGTTGACCGCTCTGGCGCGAGTGCTCCTGGTGGGCTGCCATGGCTTCGAGCAACGCGTCGATGCCCTGGCGATCCCGGGCCGAGGCCAGCAACACCGGGGGCTGCCACTCGCCTTCGCCAGGGGATCCCACCAGCCCCAGGGTGGCTTCGAGTTCGCTTCGGGTGCGCTCGGCGACGGGCCCGGTATCGGACTTGTTGACGACGAAGAGGTCGGGCAGTTCAAGAATGCCCGCCTTCATGAACTGAAGCGTATCGCCGGCACCGGGCTGGGCGACAAAGACCAGGGTGTCCACAAGTTGAGCCACTTCGCATTCGGACTGACCGATTCCGACGGTCTCGATGAAGACCCACTCGAACACCGCCGAAAGCACTGCGGCACTCGCCTGGGTCGCGTCCGCCAGGCCGCCCAGGCGATCCCGGGCCGCCATGGAGCGAAGGAAGACGCCGCTCTCCCGGGCTCCTCCCGAAAGCCGCATACGATCGCCGAGCAGGGCTCCCCCCGAGCGCTGACTCGAGGGATCTACAGCGATGATCCCGATGCCCGCCGCCGAATCCCGCAATCGCTCCACCACTGCGTTGAGGAGCGATGATTTCCCGGACCCGGGCGCCCCGGTGATTCCCACGCGATAAGGGGTGTGGGGGGTTGGGCGCTGGGCAAGTGCGTCCAGTAGTTCAAGGGCGGCTT